>JAXDKX010000194.1:0-2653 GCA_034666905.1 Chloroflexota bacterium
CCGGGCAACAGATCACGGTGTCCTTGCAGGCCGTCCTGGCCGTCCTCGGGCTGTTGCTTGCCTCCGCCTTCGCCTGCGTCGTGTTCATGCTGTGGCGCCGTCGTTCTGCGGCGACCTCGAGTCGATAACCTGCCGGCGCCTCAGTCCCGGGGACGGATCATCGTCGTGAAGCTTTCGCCGTCGACTTCCGTGTAGGAATCGAACTCGACGAGCACCCCGCCGGCCCCGGGCATGCGGAAGCGGGACTCTGCGGCCCCAACCTCGGCAAGGATGGCGAGCATGGCCGTCACCTGTTCGGAGGTGCCGGGCGTGATGAATTCCTGCCAGTAGTGACCGACGAGCTGGCTCCCGAGCAGCGCCTGGGCCGCCTCATTCGCTTCGAGGATGAGCGCCTCCGCGTCGTAGCGCACCCGCGGCAGCCTGGCATCGAGCCACCAGCCCGGGGTCGTTCCCTGCGCATCCTCCGAGTCGCGCACCGCAACCCATCGGCGTTCATTGGCCTCGACATGGGCGTGGGGGTAGAGCCGTCGCAGGCGCAAGGCGAGTCCCTCTGCGGTCGGCTCGGGCATCCTCGACAGCGCCAGCTGGGCGTAACCGAGGAACGCGACGTCGGTCGCCGGCACGCAGGTGAGCTCGGGTTCCGCGACGGGGACGCCGCGGAACCCCGTCTCGACCCCCTCCGCCAGGCGAAAGAGACCGACAATCTGCGGGCCATCGCGCGAGGCGTGAATATCGATGGCCACGACGTCGCCAGAAGTGGGCCGGAGGAGCACCGTTGCCGTCAGCTCATGGCCCTCGTCGACGATTCCGAAGAGGGCGAGCGCGTCGTCGAGCGTTCCGGGAGCGACGAAGTCTGTGAAATGCCTGACGCCGACCTCGGATTCCCCGATACCCAACAGGCTTCGAGCCGTGGCGTTCGCCTCCGTGACCCAGCCATCGAGGGACACGATGACCCGTGGCAGGCCGGTCGACTGCCACCACGGCCCGGTTCCCGATGGCTGCCAGCCGCCGTCACGATAGACGTACCAGGACGGCGGCTCGCCCGACAGGGCGCGTTCGCGTACGACGATCCGGGGAAAGAGCCGTCGGAGGCGTGATTCGAGCTGCCCGGGGGACTCGAGCCTGTGGCCGGCTCGCAGGCGCTCCACGTGCTGACGGAACGCGCTGTCGGAGCTCGGAATCGTGATGATTCGCGGCGGGGACGCTCGACCGATCACCGGAGCGAGAGGACCGGTGGCCAGAGGGACACCCGCGCGGCTTCCACGGCGGCTAGTTTGACCAGCGCCCGCGGCCCCTGCAACTGCCGGATGGCACCGGCTCGGGACACGCAACTGGCGACGGGCTGTCGAACGAATGGGTGATTGGCGCCCTGAGGTTCGGCACTAGCCTGAGAGACAGCCCCCTCGACAGGGAAGTGCCAGCACACCGCTTTTCCGTCCGGGCCTGGGCGAGCGGCGCGACAGACGTGCCTGAGATCGACGTTGGAGATCGCTCGCCATGACCATACCGGCGCTTCCTGACCTCAGTTCTGCACGCCGAGGCGACACCGACTCCCGCGACGGGGATCGCTCGTTTGCCGATGCGGGAACGTCGCCGAGAGGCTGGGACGCGCTGAACCGCGCCGTCGGCGAGATCACCGGTGAGTCAGAGGCCAGGTACCGTGGCCTCCTCGAGGCCGCGCCCGATGCGATGGTCGTCGTCAACCAGGACGGCGAAATCGTGCTCCTCAACCTGCAGGCGGAGAAGCAGTTCGGCTATCACCGCGACGAGCTCGTCGGCCAGAAGGTGACGAACATCATCCCGGAAGGCTTCGCCGAACGCCTCATCGCCGATGACCTGCGATCCGCCGCCGACGCATTGGCCCAGCAGATCGGCACGGGCATCGAGCTGTCCGGGCGGCGCAAGGACGGCAGCGAGTTCCCCATCGAGATCATGCTCAGCCCGCTGCGCAGCCCCGAGGGCATCCTCGTCACCGCCGCGATCCGCGATATCAGCGTGCGCAAGGCCGCCGAGCAGCACCTGGCCCAGATGGAGGGTCGCTACCGGGGGCTGCTCGAAGCCGCGCCCGATGCGATGGTCGTCGTCAACCAGGACGGCGAGATCGTGTTGCTGAACCTCCAGGCCGAGAAGCAGTTCGGCTACCACCGCGACGAGCTCGTCGGCCAGCAGGTCAAGAACATCATCCCCGAAGGCTTCGCCGAGCGGCTGATCGCCGACGACCTGCGGTCCGCCGCGGATGCCCTGGCGCAGCAGATCGGCACCGGCATCGAGCTCTCCGCCCGGCGCAAGGATGGCACCGAGTTTCCAATCGAGATCATGCTGAGCCCCCTGGAGAGCGCCGAGGGCATCCTCGTCACCGCCGCGATCCGCGACATCAGCGTGCGCAAGGCGGCGGAGAAGCATCTTGCCCAGATGGAGGGCCGCTATCGCGGTCTCCTCGAAGCCGCTCCCGACGCGATGGTGGTGGTCAACCAGTATTGGGAGATCGTCCTCCTCAACGTGCAGGCGGAGAAGCAGTTCGGCTACCACCGCGACGAGCTTGTAGGACAGCCGGTCAAGAACATCATCCCCGACGGCTTCGCCGAGCGGCTCATCGCTGACGACCTGCGCTCCGCGGCCGACGCCCTGGCCCAGCAGATCGGGACGGGTATCG
>JAXDKX010000195.1:0-4417 GCA_034666905.1 Chloroflexota bacterium
CCGGTCTTCATGCGCTCGTTCGGGGGCGCCATGCTCTCGTCGCCAGGGCCGCTCGACAAGGGCCAGAAGGCCTTCTTCGCGATCACCCCGATGCCCGACGACTGGACCGCGGAACAGCGCGAGTCGAACCTGCGCGAGGACAACGATCGGATGCTCCGGCTGCTGACCATCCACGAGGCGGTCCCGGGCCATTACCTGCAGGGTGTCTATGCCAACCGTTGCCCGTCCGTGGTTCGGGCGATCTTCGGAAGCGGCCTATTTGCCGAGGGCTGGGCCGTCTACGTGACCCAGGTGATGATGGACGTGGGATACGGTGCGGACGACCCGGCCCTCCTGCTGACGCACTGGAAGTTCTACCTGCGCTCGATCACCAACGCGATCATCGACGCCCGCATCCACTGCGACGGCATGACCGTGGACGAAGCGGTCGCCCTGATGGTCGATGGCGGCTTCCAGGAGGAGGCGGAGGCGCGGGCCAAGTTCGATCGCGCTCGACTCTCCTCGACCCAGCTGTCCACCTACTTCGCGGGATCGATGGAGATGTGGGCGATCGAGCAGGAGGTCCGCCGTCGGGCAGCTGCTGCTGCCGGCGATCCACGCGGTGCCTCGGCCGTGCCCGAGCCGCGGGTCGTCGGAGGCTTCGGGGAGACCCCGGGATTCAGCTATCGCCCGCATCTCGAGTCGGTTCTTGCCCATGGCACGCCGCCGACGTCGCTGCTCCGCCGGATCCTGCTGGCCTGAGCGGCATCGGCGTCGCCCGGGCGGTTTCTGCCGCGTAGTCAAGCTCTTGTTGGCGGCTTCCTCGTCGGTGCCTTGCCACGCGGCGGCTCCGTGCCCCCATGTGTGGGCGAGGGGGTCCAACGGCGCACGGCCGCCGCCGGCGTGAGCGCCGTGCGGAGGCGATCGACCCGGTAGCCGGCAGCTTCGGCAGCCGCTGAGAGACGGGCGGCCAGGTCCGCGCGGTCCGGTGCGCCGCCGCCGGTCACGGGTCCCGTCGTGCCTCCCGGGCCGGCCTCGATCGCGTCGAGCCGAGCGGCCCAGCGGGCGATCGCCTCGAAGCCGGCCCGATCGACGTACTCAACGCCTTCCCAGGTGTTTGCTCCGATCGCCGTGCGGACTAGGTCAGAGGCGAGCCACTGCTCGAGCAGTCGAGCGTCGGCGGTCCGCGCCGATCCGTGCAGTCGGGATGGTCGGGGCAGGGCAAGGAGGAGCCGGACGAGCTCGGCCGCGGCCAATCCCTCGGAGTCTTCGAGGCCCGCTTCGCGGAGACCAGCGGCCAGCGCGCCGGCAAGCCGCAATTCGTCGTACCAGGCCCGGCTGGTGGCGGCGACCTCAGCGCCCGGTGCCAGCTCGCCGGTCCGGGCCAACAGGAGCCAGCCGAACAGGGCCGCGCGATCGGTCAAGCTGGGGAGCCTGGCCAGCTCGTCAGCGGCTGCCTCGATGCGCCGGCGCGTGGCCGTCGCCAGGGCTCGCGCGTCACCTGGGACCCCGGTCGCGTCGATGACCGCGTCGAGGAAGATCGCCACCCGCCGCTCGAGCTCGTCCAGCTGGGCTCGAGTCGCCGAGCCGCCCAGGATCGCGCTGGGGATCTCGCCGGCAACCACTTCCTGGAGTGGCCGATGAACCGGTTCCAGCTGGAGCTCCCGGAGGGCGGTGTCAACCGACGGGACGCCGGCCCCGCCGAGGCGAGCGGCGAGGCGTGACCACTGGCCGGCGACCCCGTCAAGGACCTCGCGGAACTCCCAGTAGACGTGGGCCTCGTACGCGTCCAGGGACAGACGCAAGCCGTGCTCCCGGAGCTCGCGGCATGACCGGATCGATTCGAGCCCGGTCCTCGCGTCCCGGAAGATGACGAAGGCAGCAGCCTCGTTCGGCAGGCCGAGGCCATCGGCAAGCGATCTCCTGACGGACCGCTTTGCGCCGTCGGGCGCCTTCGCCGCATAGGCCGCCGAGTCCCGGATCGTCCCGCTCGTCGAGGCGAACCGGTCGTGATACACGACGACCGAGCGCTGCGGTCCGCTGCCGTTCGAATAGGCGAAGACATGCTCGTCGACCGCGCCATCATCGGTCAGGACGTCGTAGAGCAGGAAGTCGTGCGCCTCGGCGAACCAGGCTCGCCGATGCAGCAACGGGAAGATCTCCCGCTCGTGGCGTTGGATCATCCCGACGTCCGGTCGCTCGTCGAGCGTCGCCCGGCGGAACTCCATCCCGTATTTCTCGCCGAGGCCCTGGACCTGGCCGTGGCCGAGCATCGGCAGCCCGGGCAGCGTTGCGAGCACCGTCGCCACGCCGAAGTACTTGTCGCCCTTGCCGAACTGCTCGAGCGCGGTCTCTTCGTCGGGGTTGGTCATGAAGTTGACGTAGCGCTTGAGGATCTCGGGGTCGAACTCGATGGTTTCCTTGATGACCTTCCGGTAGGCGGCCCCGTCCTCGTCGCGGAGCATGTGCATGAACGCGCTGTTGTAGACGCGGTGCATCCCGAGCGTCCGAACGAAGTAGCCCTCGAGCAGCCAGAACGCTTCCGCGAGCAGGAGCGTGCCCGGGATCTCCTCGGCGACCCGGTCGACGACCTCGCGCCAGAACTCCTTCGGCATCCGCCGATCGAACTCCGCCCGCGAGATGGCGTGTTCGGCGCGGGATGGGATCCCGCCCGCCGATCCGGGTTCGGGCCACCACAGGCGCCTGATGTGCTTCCTGGCGAGGACCATCGCCGCATCGAAGCGGATGATCGGGAAGCGGCGGGCGACATCGAGGATCGTCCGGATCACCTGCTCGCGCACCTCCGCCTCGAGGAAATCGAGCTGGGCCGTGTCGTTCCAGGGGAAGCTCGTGCCGTCGTTGCCGTGGTAGACGTAGCGCTCGTCGCCGGTCTCGCGATCGAACCGCTTGAAGACGACGGCGGCGTCGCTGTCGTCCCAGTAGTGGTCCTCGAGGACGATCCCGACGCGCGGGTCGGACGAGAGATCGGGACCCGTGTAGGTGTAGGCGGGGTAGGGCGGCTCCGGGAGCGACAGGAACCATTCCGGATGATCGATCATCCAGCGCGAGTCGATGCCCATGTGGTTGGGGACCATGTCGCTCGCGAGACGGATCCCGTAACCCGCGGCCCGGTCGCGCAGGTTGGCGTAGGCCGTCTCGCCACCCAGGTCATCGGCGATGCGGCAGTCGTCGAGCGAGTAGGCGGAGGCCACCGCATCCGGGTTGCCGCGCAACCGCTTGATCTTCTCCGAGGCCTTCGAACGCTCCCACAGGCCGATCAGCCAGAGCCCGGAGACGCCCCATCGGGCGAGCGTCTCGAGCTCCTCGTCGGGGATCGCGTCGAGCGTTCCGATCTCGCGACCGTGGGTCCGCGACAGCTGGTCGAGCCAGACGTACGTGCTCTTGGCCATCAGCACGACCCGCGGCATCCAGGCCGAGTCAGATGAGAACGCCTCGGCCTCCTCGGCGGCACCACCGAACGACGGCGTCTGGGTCGGCCCGCCGCCACCGCCACCACCGAAGCGCAGGTGGAGCGCGCGCTCCTCCTCGGCGAGGACGCCGATGGCGAGATCCAGACGGCGGATCAAGTCCTCCAGCCCCGGACCCAGGAGCCCGACCCAATTCGCCCGGATATAGCGCAACTGCCCGGCCAGCGACGTCGGCGAGCGCCGCGCGGGGGTGCGCAGCAGTTCGATGAGCGAGGTGCTCGCCCCGTCCATCGGCGGCCCGTCGGCGAAGGTCATCTCGAGCCGATCGATGGCGTCGCGGTAGCGGGTGCCCTCGAGGAGCGTCTTGTCGTCGATCAGCTCGCGCAGCGGCCCGACGGCCGGGTTCTCATTGGAGACCCGGGTCAGCAGGAGTTCCTCGAGTCGGTGCTCGCTCGGCTCGGGCTCCGGGCCGCTCCCCGGGAACTCCTCGCCAAACCGGTCGAGCAGCCGTCCCGCGTCGGGCCCGAGCCGGTCCTCGAGGTCGGCCATGGCGGTTCGCATGGCACCCGGCCGGCTCCCCTCGTAGCGCGCGATGAGGCGGTGGCCGATCTCGTGCAGCAGCCCCAGCGCGCCGATCTCCCCGGCCTGGATCGAAGGGGTGCCCGCGGCCCGCGCCAGGTTCATCCGAGCCGCCAGTCGCCGGATCCCCGGTGCGTCCGTGAAGACGAGATCGCCCCGAGTCCCGATCAGGGGTCGGTCGACGGCGTACTTGTCGCGCGGCTCACGCCGGATGTGGAATCCCCGGAGGTCGCGCATCTCAGCCGGCGCCGACCTCGGTCGGCCGAGTGGTGGTCACGTGTTCGATCGCGCGGCGGAGGAGCTCGAGCCCGGACGGATCGAAGTCATAGGTCCACGGACGGATCCGCTCCGGTCGCGACATCGTCCGGTCGAGGCCGGCCGCGAGCGCCTCGCGGGACATGAGGATGATGTCGGCGGTGCGATCGACGAGC
>JAXDKX010000196.1:0-3604 GCA_034666905.1 Chloroflexota bacterium
TCAGCTGGATCTGCCCTGCGATGCACCCGGACCTCGCGATCGCGCCAGAGGGAACGCCCGGCCACTCCATCCTCTTTCGCGACGCAGCGGCCACGCCAAGGGCCGACGAAACCACCCTCCTTGCCGCCACGCTCGTCGCCCAGACCGCCTACGAGCTCTTTGCGGACCCCGAGCTGGTCAAAGCCGCCTGGTCCGAGTTCCGCCGGCCGTCGTGAGTGCTACGATCCGGCGGCGCCCCGCTGGACGATGATTCGAACCGGCGGCGCCCGAGCGAGACGGATTGAGCCCTGCGGCGTCCGGCCGCGACCGTCTCCGGAGGACCCCGTGGCCGAGCGCCCGCCCGACGCCGACCTCGACCGCGACTTTGCCGCCCGCAACGGCTGGGACCGCGAGTTCGAGACGTTCGACGACTACGACCTTCCAACCTACGTCGGTCCGACGACCTTCATGAAGTTGCCGTGGGTGACGGATCCCGCCGAGCTTCGCCGGCGGGCCGTGGACGTGGCCATCGTCGGCGCGCCGTTCGACGACGCGGTGACCCATCGACCGGGCGCCCGCTTCGGCCCGCGGGCGATCCGCGAGGCGCAGAACACCTCTGGCTCGATCCATTCGCTCCAGCTCAACGTCGACCCGTTCGACGTGCTCACCGTGGTCGATGCCGGCGACGCGAACATCGTGCCGTCCTGGATCGAGCGCGGCCACGCGATGATCTATCGCAAGATCGCCGAAGTCGCCGGGAGCGGCGCGATCCCGATCACCCTCGGCGGAGACCATTCGATCACCTGGCCGGCCGCCACCGCCGTGGCCGAGGTCCGTCGACCGGGCAGCATCGGGATCGTCCATTTCGACGCACACGCCGACACCGCCAACGACGGCTGGGGCGTCCTCGCCAGTCACGGTACGCCGATGCGGCGCCTGATCGAATCGGGCGCGGTCAAGGGCAGGAACTTCGTCCAGGTCGGCCTTCGCGGGTACTGGCCACCGAAAGAGACGTTCGAATGGATGGAGGAGCAGGGCCTGCGCTGTCACTTCATGCACGAGATCGAGGAACGCGGAGCCGAGGCGGTCATCGCCGACGCCATCGCGGAGGCGCTCGATGGTCCGGATTCCATCTACCTGTCGATCGACATCGACGTGATCGATCCCGGCATGGCGCCCGGGACGGGTACGCCGGAGCCTGGCGGGATGCTGACCCGGGAGGTCCTGCGGGCGATCCGCCAGATCGTCGGTGCGGTCGAGCTCGCGGGGATGGACATCGTCGAGGTCTCACCGCCCTACGACCAGGCAGAGACGACCGCCATGGCCGCCAATCGCTGCGCGCTCGAGGCGATCAGCGCGCTGGCGGTCCGCAGGACGGCCGGACACCGCGTGCGCTGGGAGGCCTGACGATCGACTCATCCGGGCTGGGTCGACCGGACCCGGCGACCGCTGCCGCGCTCGCGCGCCTCTATGACCTCGACCTGGCCGACGATCCCGGCGACCTGGACCTCTATCTGGCGCTTGCCAACCGCGCCGACGGCCCGATCCTCGAGCTCGCGGTCGGGACCGGGCGGCTGGCCGTGCCGCTCGCCGAGGCCGGCCACGCCGTGACTGGGGTTGATCTCGATCCCGCCATGCTGACCCGTGCCAGGCTCCGGGCGGCGGCCTCCGGACCGACCACGGCCGATCGCGTGACGCTGGTGGAGGCGGATCTCGTCGGACTGCGGCTGCCGACCGCTGGTACCTTCGGTCTCGCCTTCATCGCCCTCAACTCCCTGTTGGTGCTGCCAAGCCGTGCGGCGCAGCGCGCCGCCCTGCGAAGCCTGGCCGATCACCTGGCGCCAGGCGGGCTCGCCGTGGTCGACATCTGGATCCCCGAGGCAGAGGACCTCGCCCGGTACGACGGCCGGATCATCCTCGACTGGCCGCGCCTCGACCCGGAGGCCGGCACGATCGTCACCAAGGCGGGATCTGCCCAGCACGATGCGGCCTCCGCCGTCGTCACGATGACCACGATCTTCGAGGAGAGCGGCCAGGGAGAACCAGCTCGGCGCTGGGTCCGGCGCGACCGGTTGCGGCTCGTCTCCGGCGAGGAGCTGCGTGGATTCGCCGAGGACGCCGGGCTCGCCATCGAGCTCGTGGCGGGCGATTACGGCCTCGGACCGATCGGCCCCGGCAGCGAGCGCGCGATCCTGATCGCCGTCAAGGCCTGAGCCAGGCCGGGCCGCGCCTGCTGGCCCGGGCGCCGCGGCCGGAGCCGGGCCGGACCTTCGGCTCGGGCCCGTCACCGTACCCTCGTGGTATCGTCGAGGGCGATGCCACCGACAGACCAGACGCGACTGTTGATCGTCGAGGACGTGCCGCAAGTCGCCCAATACATCCGTGGGCTCCTCAACGCTCAGGCCCGGGTGAAGCTGCTGGACGTGCTCACCGAGGGCGCGCGGGCGATCGCGACGATCAGCGAGGTCCGCCCCGACGTCATCCTGATCGACGCCCTGCTCCAGGGACGGGTCAAGGGCCCCAAGCTGGTCGAGCAGATCCACGAGGCCAAGCTGGGCGTTCCGGTGATCGTCCTGACGGTGCCGCAGAACCCCGTCGAACCCAACCCGGCACTCGGAATTCACGGCGTCCTGGCGATGCCGTTCTCCGGCTTCGACCTGATGACCCGGATTGCCCAGGTCCGCAAGGATTTCGAGGCGCAACAGGCGACCGGGAGCACCAGGGTCATGAGCGTCTTCTCCCCGAAGGGGGGCGTCGGCAAGACGACGATCGCGTTCAATCTTGCAGTGGCGCTCGGCCAGCTCGATCAGCGCACCGTGCTCGTCGACGGCAGCCTCCAGTTCGGCGACCTGCGAGCCCTCCTCAAGGTGCCGAACGACGCGCCATCCATCCTCGACCTGCCGACCGATCGCATCGCCGAATCCGACCTCAGCGATGTCCTGTGGCGCGACCCATCCGGGATCGACATCCTGCTCGCGCCGCCGCGGATCGAGATGGCGGAGATGCTCAACGCTCGCGACGTCGAGAAGATCCTGTCGCTGCTGCGCCGGGTCTATGCCGTGATCGTGATCGACATGTCCAGCCAGATCACGGACATCAACCTGGCATTCCTCGATGCGAGCGACGCCATCATCGAGATCGTGACCTACGACTCGACCACGATCCACAGCACGATCGCGATCGCCGACACGTTCCGCGCGATCGGCTATCCCGCGACCAAGGTCCGCTACCTGATCAATCGCGCCGACTCATCGGGAGGCATCGACCCAGCCGACCTGCATCGTGCGCTCGGCCGCGTGCCCGAGCACCGGATCGTGTCCGACGGCCTCCTCGTGGTCCAGTCGAACAACGAGGGCGTCCCCTTCGTCCTGGCCAATCCCGCCGCACAGATCAGCAAGGACGTGGCGAGGACGGCCGGCGAGATCCTCGATGCGGGCCGGCTCGCGGCCGTCGCCGGACGCAACTGACCACCCTCATGTCGGACCCGCGACCGATCGGAGTCTTCGACTCCGGCGTTGGCGGGCTGACCGTCCTCCGCGAGATCATTCGACGCTCGCCGGCCGAATCGACGATCTATCTCGGCGACAACGCGCGCGCGCCATACGGCGTCCGGTCCGACGACGAG
>JAXDKX010000197.1:0-6588 GCA_034666905.1 Chloroflexota bacterium
CCCGATGATCGTCGGGTACGGCAGGCCGAGCGCCGTCATCAGCGGGTCCGTCTCCTCCCCGTTGCGGCGCGCCTCGTCCGCCTCAAGGGCCCCGGCAAGCACCCACAGCTTGTCGAGGGCGGAGACACCTTCGCGTCGGCGCGAAGCGTGCGCCGCGCGGCCGGGCACGGTCAGCCGGAAGGTGATCGCACCCGCGTGGGCGACGACCACGTCGAGGTTGGAGGGTTCGGTGATGATCGCCAGGTCGCCGGTGGCACCGGCACGGATGGCCGCGAGCGTGCCCTGGCCACCATCCTCCTCGGACGGAACGAGGGCGACGATCACCTCCCCGCTCAGTCGATCGAGATCACCGACCGCGCTCAGGGCGCGGATCGCGGCAATGATCGCCACCACGCCGCCTTTCATGTCGCACGCGCCGCGGCCGTAGAGCGCGCCTCCGCGGACCTCACCCGCCCACGGATCGACGGTCCAGGTGGCGAGGTCGCCCGGCGGCACCACGTCCAGGTGGCCGGACAGGATCAGGCGGCGGCCGCCCGTGCGCCCCGCCCGACCGATGACGACCGGGAGCGAGGTGCGCGGCATCTCCTCGCCGGGCCAGGCAGGATCGGTGCGGATCGTTTCCGGATCCGCCTCGATTTCCTCCACGGCCAGGCCGGCATCGCGCAGGGCGGCAGCTGCCCAGTCGGCCGCCGCTTCCTCCGATCCGGTGATGCTCGGGATCCGAACCAGCTCGCGCAGGTCGGCGACGAGTCGATCGCGATCGATGAGGACCGGGCGGGCGCCCGAAACCGGGGCCGTGTCAGCCACGCAGGATGGGGCGGGTCATGCAGGTCGGTCCGCCCGACCCGTTGAGCCCGATCTCCGTTGCCGGATACGTGTGGACCTCACAGCCGGCTGCGACCAGCGCCGCCTCCGTCCGCGGGTTGCCCTCGGCCAGGATGACGACGCGGGGCGCGACCGCGAGGACGTTGCAACCAAGGCTGGCGAACTCCTCGTCCGGGACCTCCACGAGCCCGATGCCGAGGTCGCCGAGCAACGCCCACAGACCCACCGGCAGGAGCGGGAGGTAGACCACGGCAAGGTCATCGGCAACTGGCGAGATCACGGACATGAGATGGATCAGCTCCCCTGCACCCTTCCAGAACGGCACATCGAAGATTCGGACATCGCCGCCGACGAGTGCCGCCAGCTGTCGCGCGCCATCGTCGTTGGTTCGCAGCGTGCGGCCGATGCAGAAGAGGTCGGGCTTGAGCCAGAAGGTGTCGCCTCCCTCGACGGTTCCGGGGGCGACGACACGACCGACCGTCGGGATCCCGGCCGACAGCGTCCAGTCCTCGATGACGGCGGGCTCACCGGCTCGGTTGAGCTTGCCGGGGCGAAGCGGAATCGCCCCGCGATCGGTCACCAGCAGCGGATCGAAGGTGTAGACGAGATCCGGGCTGTCGAGCTCTGTTTCGAGGACATGCACGCGCGGCCCCAGGCCGGCGAGGGTCGCCACGAAGGCGTCGTGCTCGCGTTGGGCAACGGCGAGGTCAACTGGGTGCCGAAAGCCGTGCGCCGGATCGTCGAACGCGTCGCCGAACGCCCGGTCGGGCCGCTTGACGAGGACGTCGAGCAGCGGACTGGACATGCTCTGGGCACCGAACTGACGGGCCGTGATCGCCATCGCCCGAAGGATAGTCCGAGGGCTTGGCGACGCGGAGCCTGCGCGGTACCCTCGAGCCATGCCCGGCTACGCGGCGAGCGCCACGCTCCAGGGGATCGGCCCGCATGTCGTGGGTCCCAGGCCCGCGCAGGGCGCGCGCGACGTCCCTGTTGCCACGAGTGCCTCCGCTCCCCGGCCCTTGCCGGCGCTCGACGATTGGATCGAGCTCGTCGGCCGGCCGCTCGACGAACGCTTCGCGGATTGGTGGGGCGGCCTGTGCGAGGCCTTGTCGCAGATGACGTTTTTCCTGTTCGATCCCGAGAGCTGGCGCTGACGATTCACACGGGCCGGGATCGGCAGAGGGTGTAGCATCGGGGCGATGCCTGGTTCCGATCTGGTCGAACGACCTGTCATGGCCCGCGACGAGCGCCTCGCCCCGTGGAGCGCCTTCCTGGCTGCCCACGCCCGCGTCTCGCGCCGGCTGGACGAGGATCTGCGCCTCGAGCACGATCTCTCGATCGCCGAGTACGAGACGCTCCTGACGCTCGCCATGGCGCCTGACCACCGGATGCGGATGGGGCCACTTGCCGAGAGGGTGATCCTGAGCAAGAGCGGCGTGACTCGATTGATCGATCGGCTGGTCACTGACCAACTCGTGGAGCGGAGCGCCTGCCTGGCCGATGCCCGAGGCGCCGAGGCCGTGCTGACGGATCGCGGCCTGGCCCGCCTCCGCGAGGCCTCGCCCACCCACCTGCGCGGCATCAGCGAGCACTTTCTGGGCGTCCTCGGCGAGGCCGACCTCGAGGTGATCGAGCGGGCCATGACGGCCGTTGCGCAGCGCGCCGGCCCGGGCGCCGTGGACCCTGCGCAATGCGCGCCCGATGGCACCGATCTCCCGGCGGCACGCGACGACGCTGACTGAGGGTGCCCGGTCGGCTCCGGGTCGGGACGAGTGGCTTCGCCTATGCCGGGTGGGTCCCGAGGTTCTACCCGGCTGAGCTCCAGGCCGCTCGTCGCCTCGAGTTTTACGCGTCGCAGCTGAGCGCCGTGGAGCTCAACAACACGTTCTACCGGCAACCGTCCCCGGCAGCCGTGGCGGCCTGGCTGGCCGCGACCCCGGAGCCGTTCCGATTCGCGATCAAGGCGCAGCGTGGCGGCTCGTTCCGCGCCCTGCAGGTGGATCCCACCGCGAGCGTGCCATGGCTGACCGATCCGTACCGGGGCTTTGGCGCGCGATTGGGAACCGTCCTCTTCCGCGTCCCCGAGGGCATCCAGCGAGATGACGGACGACTGGCGGCCCTGCTGGAGCGCTGGCCTCGCGATCTGCCCCTGACCATGGAGTTCCAGGAGCCGTCGTGGCACGTCGACGAGACGTTCCAGGCGCTCGCGGACGCCCGTGCCGCGCTGTGCACGACCGAACTGCCGGAGGACACCGATCCGCCGACGATTCGCCGGACGGGTCCATTCCTGTATCTCCGCCTTCGGCGACACGACTACGCCGACGGCGAGATCGCCGCGTGGGCAGCCCGCCTCGAGCCATTCCTCACGGCGGGCGACGACGTGTTCGTCTTCTTCCGCCATGACGAGGTCGGGCGTGGCCCGGAGTTGGCGCGCGCCCTCGCGGAGGCGGTCGGCCAGTCGCCGGCCTGACAACGGTCAGCCGCGAGTGCCCTCGGCCGGACCGAAGGCGACCAGGATCTCGAGGCGCTTCGTGATGTCCGCGAACCGGTGCGGCACGTGCGCGGCCACGAACACCAGTGACCCGGCGCTGACCTCACGCGTTTCGTCTCCCACCGTGATCGAACCCCGACCCGAGACCACGTAGTACAGCTCGTCCTCCGTGTGGGGTGACTGCGGATCCGTCGCGCCCACGTCGAGGACATAGAGTCCTGCCGAGAGGTCCGGCACTCGCATGAACTCGCGGTAGCGCTGACCCTCGGTCGCGCGCTCGCTCTCTACGGTCGCGAGGTCCCAGGCGTCCATGCTGCTCTCCCTCCGTGATGATGTCGGGATCGTATCGGGCGGCGCAGGTGCCATGCGGCCCGTTGCTGAGATCGCGCCTAGTATCCGGCCATGATCGGCCGAATCGGTCGTGTCGGCCGCGCATCGGGCCTCTGCCTCGCCATCGCCGTCGCCGGCTGCGGGCCTGCCCCCACGAGCACCGACTCGGCGACCGGCTCGCCAGTCCCCACGGACCTCGTGTTCACGGTCCTCGCTGGCGGCCTCGACAGCCCCGTCGACATCGCGACCGCGGGCGACGGCAGCGGTCGGACGTTCGTCGTCGAGCGGGCCGGGCGCATCCGGATCGTCGCCGGCACGGAGCTCGTGAGCCGACCATTCCTGGACATCACGACGAAGGTGCGGAGCGGTGGCGAGCAGGGACTCCTCGGCCTCGCATTCCACCCGGGCTTCCGGGACGATCCACGCTTCTTCGTGAACTACACCGACCTGGAGGGCAACACGGTCGTCTCGGAGTTTCGGGTCAGTGGGGCGGACCCGGATGTGGCCGACCCGAGCTCGGAACGAGTGCTGCTCCATATCGACCAGCCCTTCCCCAACCACAACGGTGGCGGCCTGGCCTTGGGGCCGGACGGCATGCTCTACGTCGCGACCGGGGACGGCGGGTCGGAGGGCGATCCCTACGGGAACGGGCAGCGGCTGGACACCCTGCTCGCGAAAATCCTGCGCATCGATGTCGATGGGCGGGACGCCGGCGACGCGAAGGCGTACCGGGTCCCACCGGACAACCCGTTCGTCGGCGCGGCGGGCGCCAACCCCGAGATCTGGCTGACCGGGCTGCGCAATCCGTGGCGGATCCGCTTCGATCCGCAGACGGGCGACCTTTGGATCGGCGACGTCGGCCAGAACGCCTGGGAAGAGATCGACGTAGCTCGAGCGGGCAGCAAGGCCCTCAACTTCGGTTGGAACAGGATGGAAGGGTTCCACTGCTATGCCCCCAGCCAGGGCTGCGACCAACGGGGACTGACGCTGCCGGTCGCCGAGTACGGCCATGACCTCGGGTGCGCCGTCATTGGCGGAGTGGTCGCGCGCGGGTCAGGCCAACCGCTGCTCGACGGCCGCTACCTGTTCGCCGACTCCTGCTCGGGCACTGCCTGGCTGCTGGACCCGGCAGGCGATTCGCGGCGGGAGCCGACGCTCGCCGGACACCTGGCCGGCTCCCCCAGCTCCATCGCCCAGGCGGAGGATGGAACGGTCCTCGCGACCGATCTCCAGAATGGCACCCTGCTCGCGATCACGGTCGTCGCTCGCTGATCCGACGGCAGGGTGCCATGAGAATGCAAGCGAATTGCCAGCGCATATGGCGGTGGGCGAGACGGCGCTGAAGCCAGCCTGCCGACATGCGCGTTGAGGCGATCCGCTGGGCGACACGTGGTGCCGGATTGGCGACGGGAGCGGCTGTCGTCATCGGCCTCATCGTGCTCGCGAATGCCGCCGCCAGCGTGCTCTTGCTGGTCTTCGTCGCCGTCCTCCTGGCCTCCGCGCTGGAGCCGATCGTCCTCGCGCTCCGCAGCCGGCTCCCGTTGGGCCGGGGCGCGACGATCCTGGTCGTCTACCTGTGCTTCTTCGCCGTGGTCGCCGGACTTGCGTTGATCGTCGTGCCGGCGGCCATCAGCCAGGCGCAGAAGATCGTTGCCACGCTCCCGCCGATGTTCGATGAGCTGCGCGCACGAGCTGCGCATCTCCGCCCGAATGCCCTGTCCGAATCGGTCACCGCCCTGGTCGATTCTGTCGAGGACATCTTCGCCCCAGCGCCGGGCCCCAGGCCGGCCGAGGTGGTCAGGGTTGGCACCGCTGTCGCCGAGGCGGCGGTCGCGGTCGCCACGGTGCTGACGCTCGTCTTCTTCTGGCTGCTGGAGCATGCCCGGCTGCAGCGGTACGCGCTCGCGTATCTCCCGGCCGAGCGGCGAGCCGGGGCGCGGCGGGCGTGGAACGAGATCGAGACGCGGCTGGGCCTGTGGGTCCGGGGCCAGCTGACGTTGATGGGGGCGATCGGGCTCTCGACGGGCGTCGCGTACACCCTCCTGGGCGTCCCCGGCGCCCTGCTGCTGGGCCTGATCGCCGCCGTGGCCGAGGCGATCCCGATCGTCGGTCCGCTGTTCGGTGCGATTCCGGCGATCCTGGTGGCGGCGACCGTCTCTCCCGAGCTTGCGCTCACCGTGGCCGGCGTCTACGCCGTGCTCCAGGTCATCGAAGGCAGCGTGCTGGTACCGCTGGTGATGCGCAACGCGATCGGCATCTCGCCGTTCCTCGTCCTCGTCAGCCTGCTGATCGGCGGGGCGGCGGGTGGGCTGGTCGGGGCCCTGGTAGCCGTTCCGATTGCGGCGGCGGTGGAGATCGTGCTGGCTCGGTTGCAGGCTCGCGAGACGCCGGTGGCGCAGGATCCCGCCGCTATCGGGACCTCGGACGATGCCCCGCCGCTGATCGCCGAGGTCGTCGGTGGCGATGCGGGTGGGTGACGCGCCGGGTCAGCCGAGCCCGGCGATCGCCACTGGATCCTTGACCCCGGCCGGACGCGCCAGTTCGAATGATGGTCGGCGCCAGAGCGCGACGCGTCTTCCCGTGGCGAAGGCATCGATCGGCGTCAGGTCGATGGTGCTTGCCGGATCGGCTGCCTCGAGCCGATGACCGGGTGGGCCACCCGCGCAGAAATAGACGTCACCTGCGGCAAGGATCTCGATGTCGTGTTCCCACTCGATGGCAAGCCGTCCTGCCGTCACCAGCCCCCAGTGCGCGGCATCGCACCAGTTGGAGGTGTACCCGCTGCCCGGGCCGAAACGAGTCTGCGTAAGAACGAACGAGGACATCAACCAGGTTCGGGCATCCAGCTGATTCGGGTCGAGCAGCGGTTCCATCGAAGCCGGAATGACGGTCGCTTCGGCGATCGGCGTCGGACCCAGGATTTCGAAGCCCTGGGCAACGAA
>JAXDKX010000198.1:0-5585 GCA_034666905.1 Chloroflexota bacterium
GCGATGGACCTGCGCGGCCATGGGCTCTCTGACGCGCCAACCGAGGGCTACGATCAGGTGACGCTCTCCGCCGATGCCGTCGCCGTCGCCGAGGGTTCGGGTCTTCTCGATCGCGACGGCGATCGCGTCGTCCTGGCCGGCCACGGGTTCGGCGGCATCATCGCCGCCTGGACGGCGGTCGCCCTGGGCGAGCGGTGCGCCGGGCTGGTCCTCGTCGACGGCGGCTGGGAATCGCTCGAGGCGGCGAGCGGCATGGAGGTCGAGGAATTCCTGCGTGGTCTCGATGAGCCGCCCGAGGTGATGGGCTCGATCGGCGCTTTCCTGGCCGACCGGCGAGGCTTCGACCCGGCCACCTGGGACGGTGACCAGGAGCGGGCCGCGCGCGCGACGATCGTCGAGACCCATGCCGGCCGTGTCGTGCCGTCGACCAGGCCGCACGCCACCGAGGCCTGCGTTCGCGCAATGTTCGGGTACGACCCGATGGCAACCCTGGCATCGATCGCTGCGCCGATCGTCGCCCTCGTCGCCGGGGAGGACGAATCGGGTTCCCGCCAGCGCGCGCTCGACGCCGCATCGACGGTGCGCGTCGCTGCGGGACGGGAGCCCATCGTCGCGACGACGGTCGGGCACGCGGGGCACAACCTGATGCGCTACCGTCCGGACGAGGTCTGCACTGCGATCCTGGCGGTCGCCGCTCCCGGCCAGGCCTGAGCACCAACGAGGAATCTGGGATGCAGGTCGTCTATTCGCCAGCTCACCTGGGCCACGACATCACCGTCGAGACCTTCATGGGCCTGCCAATTCCCGCCAATGAGGTTGCGGAGCGCGCAGAGCGGATCCGGACCGCCCTCGACGCGGACGGCGGCTTTCCGCGGCAGGAGCCGACCGAGCATGGCGAGGCGCCGATCGCCGCGGTCCACGACCCGGGCCTCGTGCGCTTCCTCGAGGTCGCGTGGTCCGAGCTCCGAAGGCAGGGCCTTCCGCGGCCGTTCCTGAGCGCCGATACATTCCCGAACCGCGCGATGTTCGACGGGATGTCCGACGACGCGCTGGCGTCGCTCGCTCGCGAGCCGGTCCAGGCGGCCGGCCGGGCCGGCTTCTGGGGCCTCGACACGGCCGTCCCGCTGGTGGCAGGCACGTTCGTCGCGGCGCGTTCCGCCGTCGACGTCGCGCTGACGACCGTGGACGTGGTGCTCAACGGCGCGACCTCCGCGTATGGGCTGTGCCGGCCTCCCGGGCACCACGCAGCCCGCGCCATGTACGGCGGCTACTGCTTCTTCAACAACGCCGCCATCGCGGCCGAGGCGATCGTCCGGTCGACCGGCGAGCGGGTCGCGGTCCTCGACGTCGACTATCACCACGGCAACGGCACCCAGCAGATCTTCTGGCGGCGGGGCGACGTCAGGTACGTCTCCATTCATGCCGATCCCGACCGCGCGTATCCGTACTTCCTGGGTCGCCCGGATGAGACCGGGGAAGGCGACGGGGCAGGGGAGAACCTGAATATCCCGCTCCCCGCCGGAGCGACAAATGAGACGTACCTGGTCGCCGTTGACCGGGCGCTCGAGGCGATCGAGGCGGTGCCGGGCTCGGTCATCGTGGTCTCGCTCGGGTTTGACAGCTTTGGCCTCGATCCGATCGGGGACTTCGCGCTGACGACTGACGTCTATCACGAGGTGGGCCGTCGAACCGCCGCAACCGGACGTCGGCTGGTCATCCTCCAGGAGGGCGGCTACCACCGGCCCTCGCTCGGCGAGAACGCCAGGGCCTGGTTGCGCGGCGCCGAGGGGCGCCCATTCGAACCGATGCCAGCGGCCGGCTTCACGGTGGGCGGATCGGTCGTCTGATCGAGCGGTGGTTGCCGCTCTCTCCAGACCGAGAGTCTCTGACGTACGATCGCGGCCAACACAGGAGTTCCCCGCGTGACCATTCCGCCCAATCTGCCCAGCCACGTTCAGCGCATCGTCGACGAGATCGAGAACGAGATCGGCGACGAGCCGAAGCGTGCCGGAGCGCTGATCGAAGGCAACGGGTCCGACGCGCCTGGCGCGAACGGCCGGGTCGAGGCCGCCGTTCGCGAGATCCTGGCCGAGATCGGCGAGGACCCCGAGCGCGAGGGCCTGGCCGGCACTCCCGGCCGGGTCCACCGGATGTACACCGAGCTGACGGCCGGGTACCACGTCGACCCGGAGCGCCTGATCAACGACGCCATCTTCGACATCGCCTACAGCGAGATGGTCGTCGTCAAGGACATCCCGTTCTACTCCCTGTGCGAGCACCACCTCCTGCCATTCTTCGGCAGCGCGGCCGTCGCGTATATCCCGCGTGGACGGGTCATCGGGCTCTCCAAGATCCCCCGGATCGTCGAGATGTATGCCCGTCGCCTCCAGGTCCAGGAGCGTCTCACGCAGCAGATCGCCGAATTCCTCCAGGATCGCCTGAGTCCCCAGGGCGTTGGCGTGGTCCTCGAGGCAACCCACCTGTGCGCCGCCATGCGCGGGGTCCGCAAGCCCGGGACGATCATGACGACGTCGTCCGTCCTCGGGCTCTTCCGGACACGCGATCGAACGCGAGCGGAGTTCTTCGCCCACCTCCAACGCCGCCCGCCCGAGGCCTGATCGGCCAACGCCGCGCCGGGCGTGCGAGGAGCCACGGTCGCGACTCGCGGGCCTACAATCGCCGCCATGACCGACCGTCCGATCAAGGTCCTGATCGCCAAGCCCGGCCTCGACGGCCACGATCGCGGAGCAAAGGTGCTTGCGCGGGGGCTCCGCGACGAAGGGTTCGAGGTGGTCTACACGGGCCTCCGCCAGACGCCGGAGATGATCGCCACGGCTGCCCTCCAGGAGGACGTCGACGTGGTCGGTCTGTCCATCCTGTCCGGCGCGCACATGACCCTGGTCCCGAGGGTCACCAAGCTCCTCGGCGAGCGCGGCATGGACGACGTCCTGGTGACCGTGGGCGGGATCATTCCCGATGTCGACGTCGCGGCGCTGCGAGCGGCCGGTGTTGCCGAGATCTTCGGTCCCGGGACGACCATCGCCCAGGTCGCGGCCTACCTGCGGGCGAACGCGCGCCCACGCGAGTAGATGGCCGACGCCGCGGCCCGGGCGGTCGAGCTGGCCAGGGCCGCCGTGGCCGGTGACCGCCTCGCGCTGGCGCGGTTGTTGACTGCCGTCGAGAATCGGACACAGGTGGGCGAGGCAGCGTTGCGGCGCCTCTATCCGACCGCCGGCCGGGCGCACCTGGTCGGGATCACCGGCCCCCCTGGATCCGGCAAGTCCACCCTGGTCGCGGCCCTGATTGCCGAGGTGCGGCGGGCCGGCCGGACGGTGGCCGTGATCGCGGTCGACCCATCCAGCCCCATCACCGGGGGCGCGCTCCTGGGCGATCGCGTGCGGATGCAGGCGCATGCGGCCGACGGGGACGTCTTCATCCGCTCGATGGCGGCCCGGGGGCATGCCGGTGGCCTCGCCTCGACGTCGACAGCGGCGGCGGCCGTGCTGGATGCGGCGGGCTTCGACCTCATCCTGATCGAGACGGTCGGCACCGGGCAGAGCGAGGTCGAGGTTGCGGCGGCCGCCGACACGACCGTCGTCCTGGAGGCCCCCGAGATGGGTGACGAGGTGCAGGCGATCAAGGCAGGGTTGCTCGAGGTGGCTGACCTGGTCGTCGTCAACAAGGGCGACAAGCCGGGCGCCCAGCGGACGGCGGCGCAACTCCGGGCGATGCTGGTGGCCAGCGCCGGCCGCGACTCCGACCCTTCCCGGCCCCGACCGAAGCGGCCCGAGGTGATGATCACGACCGCAGCGACCGGCGACGGCGTGCCCGAGCTGCTCGCAGCGCTGGATCGCCACCGGGCGGCCGGACGCGAAGGCGGGTCGCGCTCGTCCGGCTCCCGGCTCGCTCGAGCGGAAGCCCAGGTCTGGGCGGTAGTCGCCGACCGGCTCCGCGAGCGACTGCGGGATCCGGAGCATACGGAAGCGACAGCCGCGACCCTCGCCGAAGTGGCCGATCACCGGCTCGACCCGTTTGCGGCCGCCGACCGCCTGCTGGCGACGGTCTCCACGGACGTGGCTCAGTGACGATCCACCGGGTGTTCGTGGCCGGGGCCGGGCTGATGGGCCACGGAATCGCCCAGGTCCACGCGGCGGTCGGCCTGCATGTGGCGCTCTATGAGCCGGAGCTGCCACGAGCGGAAGCGGGTCGCGGTCGGATCGCCGGGAACCTGGAGCGCGCGGTCGCCAAGGGCCGTCTCAGCGCGGAAGACCGTGACGCCACGCTCGCTCGGATCGCGCCGACCAACGATCCAGCCACCGTTGCCGATGCCGACCTGATCGTCGAGGCGGTCTACGAGGACCTCGAGGTCAAGACGGCGCTCTGGCGCGAGCTCGATCGGCTGGCTCCGCAGGATTCAGTCTTCGCGACAAACACCAGTTCGATCTCCATCGCCCGACTCGCTGACGCCGTCTCGCCGGCCCGTCGCAACCGCTTCGTGGGCATGCACTTCTTCAGTCCGGTGCCGGTGATGCCGCTCATCGAGCTCATCCGGGGCCCCGACACCGCAGACACGACCGAGGCGGCTGTCCGGGACCTCGCAGCGGCCCTGGGAAAGCAGGTCATCGTGTCGGCCGATCGCCCCGGGTTCATCGTGAACCGGATCCTGATGCCATTCCTGGCCGAGGCGATGCGGGCGTTCGAGGAGGGCCTCGGCACCGCGGACGACATCGACACGGGCGCCCGAATCGGCCTCAACCACCCGATGGGTCCGCTGGAGCTTGCCGATTTCATCGGTCTCGATGTCTGCCTGGGCGTCATGCGCGTGCTCGACGAGGGCCTCGGAGGGGAGCAGTTCGCGCCGCCGCAGGTGCTCGTGGACCTGGTCGGTGCGGGACACCTGGGGCAGAAGACGGGTCGTGGCTTCCACGCCTATCCGCGGTCGAAGCGGGCCGGCCGGTGACCGGGGAGCTGTCCCAGGAGGAGATCCTGCTGCAGGCGACCACGCGCGATTTCGCCCTTCGCGAGCTCGCGCCCACGGCGGTGGAGCGCGACGAGACCGAACGATACGATCGGTCCCTCTTCACGAAGATGGGCGAGCTTGGGCTCACCGCCGCGCCCCTTCCCGAATCGGTGGGAGGTTCCGGGTTCTCGTACCTGGGCTGGACCCTCGTCATGGAGGAGCTCGGGGCGGTCGACATGTCGATGGCCGTTTCGCTCTCGGTTCACCTGCTGTCGCAGTATCCGGTCGTCACGTGGGGGACATCCGAGCAGCACGATCGTTGGCTGCCGGCGATGGTGCGCGGGGAGGCGCTCGGCGCCTTCGCGCTGACCGAGCCGCACGCCGGCAGTGACGCCGCTGCGATCCGGATGCGCGCCGAGCGTGACGGTCCCGCCAGCGACCCCGAGGGCTACCGGCTGACGGGCACGAAGATCTGGATCTCCAACGCCCCCGAGGCGGACCGCTACCTCGTCTTTGCCACGCTCGACCCGCAGCTGGGCGCCAGGGGGATCACCGCCTTCCTCGTCGAGAAGGGGTCATCGGGTTTCCGGTTCGGGGCGCACGAGCGAAAGATGGGGATCCGGGC
>JAXDKX010000199.1:0-3719 GCA_034666905.1 Chloroflexota bacterium
GCCGACCATGGCGGGCAGGCTCCAGAACAGGAACGAGCCGACAATGAGGATCGAGATCACCGGAATGTTGAGGACGAGGCTGGCCATGAAGTGGTACCAGGGACCGGTCGGAATGGCGTAGGCCGTGTTGCCGGCGGTGTTGACCGCGGTCATGAAGTCGTAGCCGACGACCTTGAACAGCAGCAGCACGCCGATGACGATGAAAACCACGTCCCAGGCCAGGGCCCCGAACATCACGCCGAGCTGGCGCGATCGGTTTGACGCGCTCTTGAGCTCGCCGGCGAGGTAGACCGACCACCAGTTCCACATCATGAAGACCATGATCGCGAAGATGGTCGGCAGGGTCGCGTTCCAGTTGGTGGCGTCGGCCCGGGCTCCCGTCGCGTTGGCCGCAGCGACGACGTCCGTCACGGAGCCGCCGCCGAACTTGCCATTGAGCGTGTTGAAGTTGTTCTGGAAATCCGAGGTCGAGCCGACCGCGAGCACGATGAAGGCAAGGAAGGTCCCGATCGAGGCAATGATCCAGAACGCGTTCTGCCAGCGGAACGTCGTTCGGACACCGGCAATGAGGATTGCCGTCATCAACAGGATCATCGCCAGCCCGCCGCCGAAGATGTAGGCGTTGTCGGTCTGGAACTTGGTCCCCAGGTCGATCAGGCCCTGGTTGTCGAAAAGGATCCCGAGGGTCGCCAGGATCGGTCCGAGGGCGAAGACCGGGAAATAGCGGGCCCAGAAGGTCGCCCCGATCAGCGCGGACAGGGCCGCTCCGAAGTTGCTGATGAGGGCGAGCGGCGGGGACAGGATCCGGCTGACCCACACGTAGTCGCCCCCGGTCCGCGGCATGCTCGACGCCAGGAGCGCCATCATGATCAGGACCGGCACGTTCAGGACGAACGAGATGATCGTCGCCCACACGAGGTCGGCGCCCGGGAAGGCCGACAGGGCGAAGAAGACGCCCCACGCCAGGGCAGCGCCGACAGGCGCCGAGAAGACCGCGTTGAAGATCGCCGCATCGAGCGCAGAGGCCTCGCGGACGAGACCCGTGCTCTGGCGAACGAAGAGCTGACTGCCGCCGGAACCGCCGCCATTGGTAGCCACGCTGCACTCCTCCGTCGCAACCCAACCGGCCGCCGGGAAACGCTTGACAGGCCCGACCCGCCGCGCCGATAGTCGAACACAATCGCACACCGTTCGTCAATGGTTGTTGTGAATCTGGGGGCCACGCGTGTCGGATGTTGTGAGGGGGGCGGAGGTACCCGGTGATCGGCTGCGCCGCCGGCCCCTCGCAGCGGTTGATCGGCGCCACCAGATCCTCGAACGGATCGCCGAGGATCAGACGATCCACGTGGGCGAGCTCGCGCTCGCGCTGGATGTCTCCGAGATGACGATCCGACGTGACATCCGAGGACTCGAACGCGATGGGTTCGTGCGGCAGACCTACGGCGGGGCGACCGCCCACATCACCAAGTCGCTCGACATCGCGTTCAACGCGCGCGCCCTCCAGCACACCCGCGAGAAGCGTCGGATCGGGATGCGGGCGACCCATCTCCTGGGCGATGCCCGGGTGGTCTTCGTCGGGATCGGGACGACAGCCGAGCAGTTCGCCCGCTTCCTCCCGGTCCATCCGGGCCTGGTCGTGGTCACCCCATCGCTGCCGACGGCCAGCCTGCTCGGGACGCGTCCCGTCGACGTCGTTGCCCTCGGCGGAGCGGTCCGGCGCGACGAGCTGACCTGTGTCGGGCCGGCCGCCGCGGCGACCCTCGGGCGGTTCCGCTTCGACCTGGCCGTCATCGGGGCCGCCGGCCTGAGCGCGCGCTGGGGTCTGACCGAGCTGGACGACGCCGATGCCGAGATCCAGCGCCTGGCGATCGAGCGAGCCGCACGGCTGGTCGTCATCGCTGACGGCTCGAAGATCGGCTCCGCTGCCAACGCCGTGGTCGGCGTAGCCGGCCTCATCGAGACCCTGGTGACCGATGAAGGGGCACCGTCCGACGAGGTGGCTGCCCTGGCCGCCCTCGGCCTTGCAGTCGTGATCGCCGGTCGAACCGACCATGCCGACGCTCAGCCAGCGGCCGTCGCCCAGCCAGCCGCAGCCCGCGCCAACCCATCCTGAGGAGGAGCCATGGAGTCACTCGAGCGGATCTTCGGGACGGTCAAACCGGTCATCGCCATGCTCCATTTCCCCGGCCTGCCGGGACGCCCGCTCCATGACACGGAGGCAGGACCGGCCAGGTTCCTCGATGTCCTCGGACGCGACCTGGCGCTCCTCCAGGAAGCCGGCGTGGATGGATTGCTGTTCTGCAACGAGGCGGACTACCCGTACCAGCTCAAGGTCGGGCCCGAGATTCCCGCCGCGATGGCGGCGGCGATCGGGGCGTTGCGTTCGGAGGTGCGCGTCCCGTTCGGGGTCAACATCCTGTGGGACGCGATCGCCAGCCTGGCCCTCGCCCGGGCGACCGGGGCGAGCTTCATTCGCGAGGTCCTGACCGGAGTCTACGAGAGCGATCTCGGGATGATCGAGCCGCAGATCGGGGATATCGCTGGCTACCGGACCTTGATCGGCGCCGGTGACGTCGCCTTGTTCGACAACATCCTGCCCGAGTTTGCCAGCGCGATCGGGAGCCGCGGCGTCGCCGAGCGAGCTCGCGGCGCGGCGTTCCTCGGCATGGACGCCATCCTCATAAGCGGGCCGGCTGCCGGCGTCCCCTTTGCGATGAGCGATCTGCGAACGGCCAAGGACGCAGCTCCGAACACCTCCGTGATCGCCAATACCGGCGTCCGGGCCGAGCGGATGGGCGAGATCTTCGCGGTCGCGGACGGGGCGATCGTGGGAACGAGCCTGAAGGTGGACGGGATCACCTGGAACGCCGTCGATGGCGACCGCGCGATGCGCCTGATGGACGCCGCCCGGACGGCTCGATCCCGACCCGCCGGCGCCTGAGCGAAGGTATGGCCGCGAAGACCAGGATCTATTTCGCGACGGACCTCCACGGCTCGAGCAAATGTTTCCGCAAGTTCATCAATGCGGGAACGGCCTATGGCGTCGACGTCCTCGTGCTCGGAGGAGACCTCGCCGGCAAGGCGCTGCAGACGATCGTTCGAGGGGTCGACGGCCTCTACCACTGCTCGTTCGTCGGGACCGACTATGCGGTCGAGCCGGGACCGGAGCTCGATGCTCTGGAGAAGCTGATCGCCGACCACGGCTACTACGCCTACCGCGCCGAAGCGGGGGAGCTCGACGCCCGACGGGCGGACGGCAGTCTCGACGGACTCTTCGTCGAGCTCATGCGGGCACGATTGGGCGAGTGGCTGGCCCTGGCCAACGAGCGCCTCCGCCCGACCGGCAAGCGTCTCTTCTTCATGCTCGGCAACGACGATCCGGCGGAGCTCCGGACCCTGCTTGACGAGGCCCCCTGGGGCCTACACGGCGAGGGCCAGGTCGTCAGGCTCGACGATGACCACGAGATGATCTCGTGGGGCTACTCGAACATCACGCCGTGGCACAGTCATCGCGAGATGACCGAGGACCAGCTGACCGCGGCGATCGACGAGATGGCCGGACGCCTCGAGGCACCCGAGCGCGCAATCGTCAACGTGCATGTCCCGCCGTTCGGCAGCGGGCTCGACGAGGCGCCGGTCCTCGATGCCAACCTGACCGTCCAGACCTCGGTCGGCCAGGTGAAGTTCGCGCCCGTCGGCAGCACCGCGGTCCGCGACGC
>JAXDKX010000200.1:0-5689 GCA_034666905.1 Chloroflexota bacterium
CGAACCCGCGACGCTCCGCCTCGATGAGATGCCCGACGCACTCGTTCGCGCTCCATTCGCCGGGCTCGGGCCGCCAGCCGCCCGCTGGGCCGAGGGCCTCGACCTCGGCGACGATCGTCGTGGCCGATGCGGCCAGGAGGTCGGCGATCCGTGCCAGTGGCACGGGCCCAGGATGGTCGTCGTTCATGCCCCTCCCTCGATGGGCTGGGCCGTCAGCGAGTCGGACGGCAGCGACATGACTGGAAGCGCCCTCCCCGGCTCCGCCAGCCAGCAGGCGGCCGCCTGTCCGCCGCCGACGTCGAACAGCGGTGGCTCCTCCAGCGCGCAGCGCTCGAAGGCCTTCGGGCAACGCGGCCTGAACCGGCAGCCAGTGGGGATCTGGGCGGCGTCGGGCGTCTCTCCTTCGAGGATCGTTCGCCGGGCCCGCTCACCAGCGGTCGGGGGATCCGGTGACGGCGCAACCGAGACCAGGGCCTGCGTGTACGGGTTGCGGGGCGAACGGATGACCTGCTCGGCCGGACCGATCTCCATGATCTTGCCGAGGTACATCACGGCGATCCGGTCGGCGATCACCCAGGCCAGCGAAAGGTCATGCGTGATGAAGAGATAGGTCAGCCCGCGCTCGCGGCGCAGGTCGAGCATCAGCCGCAGCAGCTCGGTGCGAATCGAGACGTCCAGCATCGACACCGGCTCGTCGGCAACGATGACGTCCGGATCCATGACCAGCGCTCCGGCGATGACCACCCGCTGGCGCTGGCCACCCGACAGCTCGTGCGGGAAGCGGAAGGCGAAGTCGCTGGCCGGGCGCAGGCCGGCAGCCTCGAGCGCCTCGGTGACCTTGCGTTCGCGCTCGGCAGTCGTGCCGATCCGGTTGACCTCGAGCGGCTCGACCACGAAATCGTGGATGGTCTGCTTGGGATTGAGCGTCTCGTACGGATCCTGGAAGATCAGCTGGACCCGGCGTCGATAGTCGCGCAGGGCGCGGACGCCCCAGAGGCCGGACACATCGCGACCCTCGAACGTGATGGTCCCCGCGGTCTGGCGGGTGAGCTTCACAACGACCCGGCCGGTCGTCGTCTTGCCACTCCCCGATTCGCCGACGAGGGCGAGCACCTCGCCACGGCGCAGCGCCAGATCGACCCCGTCGACCGCGCGGATGACGCCCCGGGTCCGCCGGAGCAGCCCGTCGACGAAGCCACCGCGAATGGGGAAGTGGACCTTCAGACCCTCCAGCCGCAGGAGATCGTCCGGCATCAGGCCACCTCGGTGGTGGTGGCACCGATCGCGTTCGGCGGTGCGATCGTCACTGGAGCGCCATCGTCGGCGGCGTTGTACAGGTGGCAGGCAACGCGGACGCCATCGAAGGTCGTCTCGACCGGCACCACCTCCGTGCAGATGGTCATCGCGGCGAAGCAGCGAGGCGCGAAGCGACAGCCCGGTGGCGGATTGCGCAGGTCGGGTGGCGAGCCCGGGATGACGTCGAGAGTGCGCCGATCGGCATGGATGTTCGGAAAGGCCGCCAGGAGTTTCTGCGTGTACGGATGGCGCGGCCGATGGAACACCTCGCCGACCGGACCCTCCTCGGCGACGCGGCCGGCGTACATGATCAGGACGCGGTCGCAGGTCTCGGCAATGACCGACAGGTCGTGCGTGATCAGGATCAGTGACAGGCCGAGCTTCTTTCGAAGGCTTTCGAGCAGCTCCAGGATCTGGTCCTGGACCATGACATCGAGCGCGGTGGTCGGCTCGTCGCCGATGACGATCGCGGGGTCGCAGGCGAGGGCCATCGCGATCATCGCTCGCTGGCGCATGCCGCCCGACAGCTCGTGCGGGTACGCCTGTCCGCGCTGGCGTGGGATTCCGACCAGCTCGAGCAGCTCGTCGGCGCGCTTGCGGGCGGTCGCCTGCGATGCCCCGAGGCGCTGCTCGATGGGTTCGGCAATCTGGTCACGGACCCGACGGACCGGGTTCAGGGCATTCATCGCGCCCTGGAAGACGATGCTGATCTCCCGCCAGCGATAGCGCCGCATGGCATTCTCGGATTTCGGGACCAGGTCGATCCCCATCAGCTTGATGCTGCCCTCGACGATCCTCGCGTTGGAGGGGAGGATCTGCACCAGCGACAGCGCGGTGGTGGTCTTGCCGCAACCAGACTCGCCGGCGATGCCCAGGGCCTCGCCGTAGTCGAGCGTGAAGCTGATTCCGTCGACGGCCCTGACCGTCCCGGACTCGAGGCTGAAGTGTGTCTTCAGGTCCTCGACCACCAGCAGCCGGGCGTTCGGGTCGGCCAGCTTCGGGAGGGGCGCCTCACGACGGCGAAGGACGGCCGGCAGATCGGTCATCGCCGGCCGACGGCCTTGGGATTGAGGATGTCGTCGAGCGCATTGCCGACGAGCGTGAAGGCGAGGATCACGAGGACCACGCAGGCGGCCGGCGGCGCGATGTACCACCAGGCGCCCAGGCCCGGCGCCCCGGACGACTGCGCGGCGTTCAGGACCTGCCCCCACGACGGCTGGAACGGGTCGCCCAGCCCGATGAACGATAGGGTGGTCTCGGTGAAGACGGCGCCCGCGAAGGTGAGGACCGTGTTGGCCACGATCAGGTTGATCACGTTGGGGAAGATGTGCCGGCGCATGATGTGTGCCGATCCTCCGCCGATGACTCGCGCCCGATCGACGAACATCCGCTCGCGGATCGACAGGGTCTGGGACCGGATGATCCGCGCAGTCGTCGCCCACGAGGTCACGCCGATCACCACGATGATGACGAGGAGCGTCGCCCGGATTCCGAAGAGCTCCGCTTCCACCCCGATGACGTCGAGGATCACGGGGGCCAGGATGAGTGCCAGGACGAAGGTCGGGAGGACCAGGAAGAAATCGGTCAGGCGCATCAGGACGTTGTCGATCCAGCCTCCCAGGAAGCCGGCCGCGATGCCGATGATGGCGCCGACGACGATCGTGATGACCGTCGCCAGGAACCCGATGGCCATCGAGATCCGGGCCCCGTGGATCGTCAGGTTGAGGAGGTCCCGCCCGAGCTCGTCCGTCCCGAAGAGATGCACCGACGTTGGCCCTTCGAGGGAGGAGCCGGTCGCCGTGGTCGCGGTCTGGAGCGGTCCAACGAACAGCTGCGGGGCGATCGCCAGCACGGCGAAGACCACCAGGATGACCAGGCCCACCAGCCCGTCGCCACGCCGCAGATAGCGCCGCGCGAAGGCCCTCGTCGCCTGGACGCGCAGCCGCCATCGTTCGGCGCGCAGCCTGGTCTCGACCGGCGCGGCCGGCAACGCGGCGCTCATCGGGCCGTCACGAGCGAACGCGCGGGTCGAGGAGGCCGTAGACGAGGTCGGCGATCAGGTTGGCCAGGACGACCGTCACCGAGAGCAACAGGAAGACGCCTTCGAGCACCGGGTAGTCGCGCGCGCTCAGGGCGTCGACGGTGAGCGTCCCGAGACCCGGCCAGTTGAAGACGATCTCGGCGGTGATCGCCCCGCCGACCACGTAGCCGAGGTTGATGGCGATGATCGTGACCATCGGCAGGAGCGCGTTCGGGAACGCGTGCGCGGTCAGGACGCGTCGGTCGGTCAGGCCCTTGGCCCGCGCCGTCGTCACGTAGTCCTCCGAGCGCGTCTCGATGATCGCGCTGCGCATCAGGATCGAGTACCCACCGATCAGCCCGAGCGAGACGGTCGCGAGTGGCAGCGTCAGGTGCCGCGCGAAATCGAAGAGCTGATCGGCGAACGATCCGTACGTCGCACCCACCGTCAGCATCCCCGAGGTCGGGAACCAGCCGAGCCCCGAGGCGAAGATGACGATCATCGGCATGCCGATCACGAAATAGGGCATCGAATAGAGGATCAGGCTGATCCCGCTGCCGATCCGATCGCCACGCCCGCCGCGGCGCCAGCCAGCGTAGGCGCCAACCGCGAGGCCGACCACGATGGCGATGGCCTCGGCCAGGCCGATGAGCAGGATCGTCGGCCAGAACCGCTGCCCGATGACGTCGGAGACCGGCGTGCCCCGAAACTTGAGCGAGTAGCCCAGGTCACCGGAGACGGTCGCTTCGACATACCGGATGAGCTGGTCGGGAATGAGCGGCTTGTCCAGGCCCCAGGCGATCCGAACCTGGGCGATCTTCTCCTGGGTCAGGTAGGGATTCCGCAGCAGGACACGTTCCGGCGAGCCCGGCATCATCCGGAACAGGACGAAGTTCAGGAGGACGATCGCGAAGATCGTCAGGATGGCCTGGGCAGCCTTGCGCGCGAGATATCGGCCGCCCATGACGTCTGGCCCTGGCTAGATCGAGTCGATGGACATGCCGCGGCCGCGGCGAGCGCTCATTCCTCCTCGCGCTCCCGGGTCGCGCCCCGTCGGCGCGCCAGGACGAGAGCGACCACGACAAGCGCGACGACCACGGCGATCAGAACGATCAGGGTGGTGTTCGATGAGCTCGTCGTGCTGCTCGGCGGGTTCGGCGACGCGCTCGCGGCGGCCGTCGGCCCGACGACCGCGCCGTTCGACTCGGCAGCCGACGGCGACGGGCTGGCCACTGCCGCAGCCGCGTTGGTCAGCAGCGTGTAGTCGAGCGTGCCATAGGTGAACAGCGGGGTCCCGTTGGATGTGGGCTGGGACTGCCAGCCGGCGAACCGGTCCGTCCGGTAGGCCTCCAGGTTCGAGTCGTAGTACAGGATGTCGTACGGCGCGTCGTCATAGATGATGTTCTGCATCTGGGTCAGGATCTGCTTGCGCGCATCGGCGGTCGGCGCCACGAGCTGCTGCTCGTAGAGCTTGTCGTACGCGGGATTGCAGTACTGGCTGTCGGACGAGCTGCCGATGGCGTCGCATTTGAAGATCTGCAGCAAGCCGTTCGGGTCGACGTTTCCGCTCCAGCCCCACAGCTCGATGTCGTAGTTTGCCGTGTAGGTGTCGCCGGCTTCCGGCGGCAGGACCTTGTCACCAAGGGTGGCCGAGTCGAGAACCTGGGTCGTCACCTTGATCCCGAGCTGGCCGTACCAGTCAGCCACGAACTGGGCCGCCTTCGGGTAGTTGTCGTCCGAGTCGGGCATGAACATGCGGAGGGTGATCGGCTTGCCTTGCTTGTCGAGCCTCTGTCCGTTCGAATTGAGCTTGTAGCCCGCATTGGTGAGCTTCTGCTTGGCCAGCTCGATGTCGAAGTGGCGAGGATTCGTCGGCTCGACATGCCACTGGGTCAGCACGGGCGGAACCATCGTGGTGCCAACGTCGCCGTAGCCGCCCAGGACCTTGTCGACCAGGGTCTTGTGATCGACGGCGTAGCCGAGTGCGTCGCGGAAGGCTGGGTCGAGCAGCGCCTTCGTCGAGGGACCGCCCTTGGCGATCGTCTTGTTGGTCCCGGTCCCATACGTATTGAAGGCCAGCTGGGTCCAGCCGTTGGCACTGCCCGCCACGGTCTTCATGTTCGGGTCCGTTTTGAGGGCATTCAACTGATCGGCGTTGACCTGGTGGGCGTAATCGATCTCGCCTGCCTTGAGCGCCTGGGCCATGGTGTCCGCGGACTTGAAGATCTGGATGTCGATCTCGTCTGGATACGCCTGCGTTCCCCAGTAGCTCGCATTCCGCTTGAAGCGGACGAACTGCCCGGTCTGCCATTCGACCGCCTGGTAGGGACCGGTCCCCACGAGGGTCGGCTCGAACTTGGCGTCGCCGATCGT
>JAXDKX010000201.1:0-3777 GCA_034666905.1 Chloroflexota bacterium
GATTGACGCTGGTCGGGGAGACGGTGAGGGCACCGGCGCCGCCAACAGGAAGACCGCCAGCGGCGGTGTCCGTACCGACGTCCTGGATGACTGCGTCCGTGACGCTGCCAACCGACGTGATCGCGTACGGGAAGACGAAGGCCGCGGCCGGAACATTCGCCTGTGTAACCGCCTCGTTGGCGGCATGGACAACCGTCGTTGCGCTGATTGTCAGCGTCTGGATGCCAGCGACCACTGCGCCAGCAGCCGTAACGGTGACCTGCTCGCCCGTCGCGAAGACGAGCTTGCCAGGAGCCGTGCCGGCGGTGACGGCGAACGGTGCAGCCGAGCTCACGGCGACGTTGACCGACGTCGCGCCGATGCCGATGGCAGCGGACACGGTGCCGGAGGCTGTCGTCGTGGTCGCAAGGAAGCACGTGGCAAGCGCCGCACTGCTGCCATTGAGCGTCGTGATGATCGACCCAATGTCAGTATTGGAGCCGACCTTCACCGACACGCCCGAGACCGAAATCTGCTGCTTGTTGATCGGGTCCGAACCCGCAAGCCTGATGTCGATCGTGTCGTTGTTGCCAGGAATGGCACTCTGGTCGATGAGGCTGACTGTCGCCGCCAACGAGCCAGGGGCCGTCAGGACCGGCGTACCGGTGAACCTGGTGTAGTTGGTCGTTGTCACGGCTGCAGGCAGCGTGAGCTTCGGGTGGATCTGGACGTACAGATGGCCGGTGCCACCCGCAAGGGCCGCCGTCACGCAACCCGCGGTCTCTTCAGACAGGGTGACCGTGGCGGTCGTCGTCGACGTGCCACCGACGGGGACGTTCCCGACGCCAGTGACCGTGACGGCCGCAAGGGCGGTTGAAGCCGCGATGACGGTGAAGAGTGAGGCGAGCAGCGCGGCACTCATGCCAGCGCTGATCGTCTTCTTCCATTTATTCAAGTCGTATACCTCTCTGTGTGGGCTATGAGTTCAAATGCTCCGAGGGCGCACCCTCGGTTTCGGATCGGCCCGTCTGCTCCTTCCCTGCCCCGATCCGGCTATGCCTTCCTTTGATGCCTTCCGGAAATCCGGAACGACAAGACGCGCCTTGCGCGCCCCGCAGTTACGGCGATGGCGGTAGGGACGGCGGCGGCGTGCGCCGCTTGTCCGTTGGGGATGGTGAGGGTGTAGGCGAAGGGGTTGGTTCGGCGGTCGGCGTCGGCGTCGGCTCGACCGAGGGTGAAGGTGTAGGGGTGGCCTCGGCCGACGGGCTCGGGCTGGCGCTCTCGCTCGGCGACGGCTCGGGTGTTGGCGATGGGGTTGGCTGCGCCGTCGGAGCGGGCGTGGGCTGGGGCGCCGGGGTCGCCGAAGCGCCCGTCGTCGGGCGCGGTGTCGCGGGGTTCGTGGCGGGCGCGGCCGTCGGAGGGGCCGAAGCCGGCGTGAGCGTAGGCGTCGCCAATGGCGCGAGGGTAGCACGCGCGACGAACACCGGGAACTGCGCCACGACCTGCGAGGCAGCGAAGACGAATGCCCCACCGAGAAGGGCGACGGTCAGAATCGTCACGATCAGCGTGCCGGTGGTGCGCATCGCGCCGCGCAGAACCTGGGTGCGCAGCTCCGAGAGCCACGAGCCGCGGGTGCCGCGACGGCGCCGGTCCTCAAAGGCTGCCAGGAGGATCCGTTCGTCCAGGTCAGGCGTGGGCCGGGGCATCGGCAGCGAGCCGAGGAGGCCCAGGACACGGGTGCTTCCACCGATCTCGGCGGTGCACGCCGCACAGCCCTTGACGTGGGCCGCCAGGCGCGCCGCATCGGCGGGTTCGAGCTCATCGAGCAGGAACGCATCGATGAGCGCGCGAGCGCGTGCGCAATCCAGGGCGGGGCCGACGTGCGGGGTCGTCACATCACATACATGACATGACGGGGGCAAAAGGTTGCACGTGGCGGTCGATCACGGTGAGGCTCGGCCACGAGATCGAGCTCAGCGCCTGGCTGGTTGCTCCGATCCGACCCGCAATTCGCCGCTCCGTCGCCCGTTGCCCGAGGCCACGCCCTTGCCGGACGCCCGGACGGCGGCTACGGTCGTCGGCGGCGTGTCCGCCGTCATCTCGAGGCGGTCTGCCAGCGCCTCGCGCAGGAGTCGCGTGCCTCGGAGGAGCTGACTCTTGAACGTGTTGAGCGGGATATCGAGCTCGCGCGCGGCTTCCACGTAGTCGAGCCCCATCACGTGCCGGAGGACCACCGCCGCGCGGTACTTGAAGGGCAGCTCCAGCATGGCCGCGGCGAGGTCCCGGCGCAGCTCTGCCGCCTCAGCCGCCGCGTGGGGATCTCCCGACAGGTCGAGATCGACCATCGTGTCGCCGACGGTCGAAACGAGGCTCGCATCCGTGCCCGCCCGGGAGTGCAGGGATTGATCGAGCGAGGGACCTGGTCGCGATCGTCGCCGAGAGGCCGCGCGACCGGCGGTCCGGAGGACGATGGTATTCAGCCAGGGGCTGAGGGACGGGCGAGGCTCGACCTTCTCGATGGATCGAAATGCCGCGAGGAACGTCTCCTGGACCACGTCCTCTGCCGTTTCACGGTCGCCGACCAGGCGGTAGGCAAGCAGGTACAGGCGCGGTCGGTGGCTCCGCACGAGCTCGGCGTATGCCGACTCGGAGCCCTCCCTGCACCGACGAACGAGATCGCGCTCGTCCCTGCCTTCTCTCACCAGTCCTCCGAACGGCTCCCAGCCGAGAGTCACGCACTCGTCGGCAGTCTGACACATGGTTTGCGTACTGACCACCCACGCGAAGGTCCCGGTGATCGCCCGATGAGCGCCAGGTGATCGTCTGGCTGGCGTGGCCGGCCAACCATCCGCGCCATTCATGAAAGGCTTCTGAGGTTGACGCCGAGGCGTTGGAACGAGTTCCGTGCTCTCGATACGAGACGAAATGAGTGGCTGATGATTCCAGGCCGTCACCATCGCCGGGATGAACGATACCCAGCTTGGCGCGCTGTTCCGGGCCGTTCGGATTCACCTTCGGATGCGCCAGGAAGACGTGGCGCGGCTCGCGAGGGTCTCCCAATCGTCCGTGTCGAGGATCGAGCGGGGCCACCAGGCCACCCTGCCGGCCGTCATCGTCCGCACGGTTGCCTCGGTCCTGGAGATCCGGCTCGACACCGTTCCGTCGTGGCGGGGCGGTGATCTCGAACGCGTCGTCAACGCAAGGCACTCGGCGCTGCACGAGCTCCTGGCCGAACGTCTGGCACGCGTCGACGCCTGGCAGTCGGCTGCCGAAGTCTCGTATTCGATCTTCGGCGAACGTGGGGTGATCGATCGATTGAGCTTTCACGCGGAGCGGCGAATGTTGGCGGTCTTCGAGATCAAGGCAGACCTCGCCGACCCGGCAGGCCTCGTATCGCAGGTCGATCGATATCGTCGCCTCGCGCCAAACATCGCTCGAGATCGAGGCTGGCATGCCGGGGCGGTCAGCTGCTGGGCCGTGATCGCCGATACGGACACGAATCGACGACGACTCGCGGCGCATGAGTCGTTGCTGCGAGGAGCGTTTCCCGCCGCCGGCCGATCGCTCGGAGCTTGGCTGCGTGATCCAGTGGATCGTGTCGATGGACTGACGTTTGTCGCTTCGCGTGGAGGGACTGGTGCGCGGAGCCTCTCCGCAGTCAAGCGAGTGCGACCGACTCGGCCACGCTCCTGACGACCCTGGAGCTGGTGACGCGAGCCGGCGCGGAGAGGGCGCCGCTCCGTAGCAGTCCCTCGGTGCGGTTATGCGCCGTCCTGAGGAGGGCGGCCCCGTAGCAGT
>JAXDKX010000202.1:0-16089 GCA_034666905.1 Chloroflexota bacterium
TGGGCGAACGTGAAGGCGGCCGTCGCTGGAGCCTCGATCGTGATCTACATGGGTCACGGCAATGGCTGGCCGAGCCCGTATGGCAACGACGCCGCGTACACGACCAAGGACGGCTTCGGGCTGAACGCCAGCGCGGGCGCCGGTGACTACAACAACGTCTACTACGGCGAGCCCGCCATCGCGACCCTGGCGCTCGCCCCGGGCGCGATCGTGATCCTCAACCATCTTTGCTACGCCTCGGGCAATTCGGAGCCCGGCAACGCCGATCCCAGCGTCAGCGTCGCCCGGCAGCGGGTCGACAACTACGCGGCCGCCTTCCTGAGGGCCGGCGCGGGCGCCGTCATCGCCGACGGCCATGGCAGCCCGGTCGGCTACCTGCGCGACCTGTTCACGACCAACCAGTCGCTGGAATCCCTGTGGGCCAACCAATCGAACGCGAATGGCAACGCCGTCTCGTTCCCGTCGGTTCGGACGCCGGGCGCAAGCGCGTTCCAGGACCCCGAGACCCCAACCTCCGGCTTCTACCGATCCCTCGTCGTGCGATCGGCGAGCTCGACGACCGGCGCACCGCTGCCCGTCGATCCCGCGGCGACAAGCGTGGCGCCGGCGCCGCCGGCCCCTGCCGCCACCCCGGTTCCTCCACCCCCGGCCCCCGCTGGTTCGCAGCTTCGGGCGCTGTCGCCGGCCGCGGCCACGGTTACATCCTTCTCCCCCAACGGCGACGGTTACCGCGATGTCGCATCGCTCACCGCTACCCCGACCGGGCCTGGAGCCATCGCCGTGAGCGTTCGCGATACGGCCGGCACCACCTTCAGGGCCTGGACGGTCGTCTCGTCGGGCTCGCCGACGAAGGTGACCTGGGATGGTCGCGACGCCGCCGGGACCGTTGCCGCCGACGGACGGTATGTCATCACCGTTGCGCCCGAGGACGCCTCGGGCAACATCGGGATCGGGCAGGACCGAATCGTCAGCCTGGTCACCGGACTGGGCGCGGTCGCGACCTCCTCACCGGTCTTCTATCCACAGGATCTCGACCAGTTGGCGCCGACAACGACCCTCTCGTTCAACCTGGCGCGCCCGATGACGGTCACCTGGACGCTCCGCGATGCCACGGCGAGGATCGTCGACACGCATCTCGCTGCCGTCGCCCTGGACGCCGGCACGCAGACCTGGGTCTTCGACGGTCGCCGCTCCGACGGCACGATGCTCCCGGCCGGCCGCTATCTCTCGTACGTCGCGGCCAGTGACGGCTCGGTCGTGGTCGCGCAGTCGGTCTCGTTCGAGGCCGACGCCTTCCTCATCAAGCCCAGCGACGTCACGCCCGGCCGCGGCCAGGCCATCACGCTCACCGTGACCTCGGCCGAGCCGCTCGCCGCGAACCCCCGGCTGCTCGTGTACCAGCCGGGATTCAGCGCCAGGGCAGCGACCGTGACCCAGGTTTCCGACACGATCTACCTGGCCACGATCAGGCTTCGGACCGGTGCCGGCACCGGGACCGTCACCTTCAGAGCCACCGGCAGGGACCTGGCCGGCGCAACGCAGCAAACGACCCGCGCCTACCCGCTCCACTGACCCAGCCGGCCTGTCCGTCGGAGCTGCCAACGCGTCCGGTGGACCACCCCGGACCGCACCGGACCTGCCCGTACCATCTCGTCGAAGGACCATCGGCGGGTTGACTCATTCGTGACCGGTACCTACAGTCCGACGTCCTGGCCAGGCGCCTGACGAGCTGGCCACGTCGATGAGGGACCGCCTGTGCCGTTGCCAACCCGCCGCCCGACTGGTCGAATCGGTCGCACTGCGGGCTCGCGCGCAGCGGGCTTCCTGGCCGGCATGCTCATCATCATCGCGACCGTGCCGGTCGCCGGGGCCGGGGCCTCGACTCCATCCGGAGGCTCCCCGGCGGACGCGGCGGCCACCCAGCACCCCTCGATTCAATACCAGCAGGCCGTCGCACACGCGGGCGACAAGATCCCGTTCGCTCCGGGTGCGCGCGTCAGGGTGCCCTTCGCGCCGCGGACAGCGGACCGCTGGACCGTCGACGGCACCAAACCGCTCTCCCTGCCGGCCGGTCGCCTGAACGGTGCATCGATCCGCAGCGCCCAACCGCCGCTCGCGGCCCCCTCGAGCGGCGACCAGGTCGCGCCGACGGCGGCCCCCTGGAGCCCAATCGACACGCCGACGCTGGACCCCTCGGCCTCCGTCTCGACGCACCTGGCCGCGGTCGTCAGCCCTGGCGGCCTCCGTCGCGAGGTGTTCGGCTTCCTGCCGTACTGGGAGCTGTCCTCACCGACGACCGTGCTCGATTGGGAGAAGCTCTCGACCGTCGCCTACTTCGGTGTCGGCGCGGCCGCCAACGGCGACCTCCAGCGCACGGAATCGGACGGCTCGACGAGCGTCGGCTGGAGCGGCTGGACCAGCTCGAAGCTCACCGACGTCATCAATGCCGCCCATGCCAATGGCGCTCGCGTCGTGCTCACCGTCCAGAGCTTCGCCTGGACCACCACCGAGCTCGGTCACCAGAAGGCGCTGCTCGGGAGCCCGACCGCCCGCGACAACCTGGCCCGCCAGATCGCCGCGGCCGTCCGAGATCGCGGGGCCGACGGCGTGAACCTCGACTTCGAGCCGATCGCCTCGACGTATGCCGACGAGTTCACGGCGCTGGTCCAGTCGATCCGAGGCCAGCTCGATGCGGTCGCTCCGGGCTACCAGCTCACGTTCGACACGATGGGCTGGATCGGCAACTACCCGATCGAGGCGGCCACAGCCCCGGGTGGGGCCGACGCCATCGTGATCATGGGGTACGACTACAAGATCGCCTCATCTGGCAATGCCGGCTCGATCGCCCCAACCGGCGGGCCAACCTACGACGTGGCGGAAACGCTCGCCGCCTATGTCGCCCGGGTGCCGGCTTCCAAGCTCATCCTGGGCGTGCCGTATTACGGTCGCGCGTGGTCGACGGCCTCATCCGATCTCAACGCGACCACCGTCTCCTCGGCCAAGTACGGTTCGTCGGTCGCCGTGGTCTACGACACGGCCCAGCAGTTCGCCATCGACAACGGGCGCCAGTTCGACCCGGTCGAAGGGGTGGCCTGGACGACCTACGTGCGCCAGAACTGCACGGCGACCTACGGATGCGTGGATGCCACGCGCCAGCTCTACTTCGACGACGCCCAGTCACTGGCCGCCAAGTACGACCTGGTCAACAGCTACAACCTGCGCGGCGTGGGGATCTGGGCCCTCGGCTACGACGGGACGCGGCCCGAGCTCTACCAGGTCCTCAAGGACAAGTTCATCACCGACACCATCCCCCCGGCCATCACCGGCTCGGCGGTCAGCGCGCCGGTCTTCTCGCCCAACGGCGACGCGCGCCAGGACAGCTCGACCGTCAGCGTGGCGGTCACCGGGCTGGTCCGCTATGGCTGGGTGGTCGAGCCCTTCGCGGACAACGTCGCCGGACCACCGGTCGTCCAGGGCCAGGTGGACGGGATCGCGGTCGCCTACACGTGGGACGGCCGGACCCAGGATGGCTCGGTTGCGCCTGACGGCACCTACCGGATCACCATCTGGGCCGGCGATGCCTCGGACAACCGCGCCTCCGTCCAGCAGATGGTCATGATCGACAACACTGCACCCGTCCTGACCTCGACGGCGTCGCCACTCTCGATCTCGCCGAATGCCGATCGGCGCCGCGATACGACAGCCCTCGGCATGGCCTCGAGTGAACCGGTCACCGGGCGTGCCCGGGTGATGGACAAGAACGGCGTCGCGGTGCGGACCTGGAAGTTCAGCGCCGTCGCCGCCGGCAACTGGACCTGGGACGGCACCGACGCGAAAGGCAAGACGGTTGCCGACGGTGCCTACATGTTCCGCCTCGACGGCGTGGACCCGGCCGGCAACGGGACGGTGCAGCAGATGCCGGTCCTCGTCGACCGCACGATTGGGGCCCTGACCTGGGCGACCTCCTCGTTCACGCCGAAGGCCCATCAGACCGATCGCGTCTCCTTCACGCTCGCTCGCGCTGCGACCGTCTCCGTGTCGATCTACCAGGCAACGACCCTCGTGCGGCGAATCTGGGTCGACAGGGCGAGCGCGGCCGGCAGCTTCAGCTGGTCGTGGAACGGCCGCAACGGCCATCGCGAGCTCGTCGCTCCCGGCACGTACACCGCGTCGATCACCGCCACCAGCTCGATCGGCGTCTCGCTGCTGACACGGACGGTCAAGGTCAGGGCGCCATAGGCCAGGCGGCGCCCTACACTTGGCGCCGATGATCGACCCGACAGCCACGCCCGGCGACTCGAACGCGACGCTGGGTTCCGGCGTCTGGGTGATCTTGCCGACCTATAACGAGGCTGACAATGTTGGCCCGATCTCGGCAGCGATCCTTGAGGCTCTGCCGGGCGCACGGCTGCTCGTGGTCGACGACGAGTCGCCCGACGGGACGGGCCGGCTGGCGGACGAGCTGGCTGCCGTCGATCTGCGCGTCGGGGTGCTCCACCGGAAGGTCAAGCAGGGCCTGGGACGGGCGTATCTCGACGGATTCGTGGTGGCGCTCAACGACGGTGCGGCGACGGTCGTCCAGATGGACGCCGACTTCAGTCACGATCCAGCCGCATTGCCCGGCATCATCGCCCCGATCGTCGAGGGCACCGCGGACCTGGTCATCGGATCCCGCTACACGCCGGGTGGCGGGGTGGTCGACTGGGGCGTGGGCCGGCGGATCGTCTCGCGCGGCGGAAGCCTGTTCGCGCGAACCGTGCTCGGGCTCGAAACGCGCGACCTGACCGGCGGATTCAAGGCCTGGCGCGCGGCGACCCTCGCTGCGGTGCCCTTCGCCGGCGTCCACGCCGGCGGGTATGTCTTCCAGATCGAGATGACCTTCCGCGCCAGCCGGTCGGGCGCACGGATCCGGGAGCTGCCGATCACCTTCCGCGACCGGCGGGTCGGGCAATCGAAGATGAGCCGCCGGATCGTGGTCGAGGCCCTGGTCGTCGTCGTGCAGCTCCGGGCCGAGGAGCTCCGGGACCGCCTGCTCCGGCGCCGCCGCGCGACGTGACGGAGTCGCCGGCGCGACGCCTGGGCGCCATGGTGCCGCCGACGGTCCCGGGCCTGCGCGTGGTCCTGGACGTCCGCCCGCTCCAGACTCCCGAGCGGGCGCCGCTGACCGCGATCTACCTCGACGCGCTCCTCCGCGCGTTCGATGCCGAACCGATCGCGGGCGAGTCGTTCGCGCTGTTCCTGCGCTCGGATCTCGACGATCCGACCGGCCGCTACGAGCATCTCGAAGTCGTCGGACGCCGGCTCGTGCCGCCGACCCGGCTGCTGCGTGCGGCGGCGATGACCGTCGATCCGTTCCTGCTGCGAGGCGCGACGCTCGGAGCGGCGTGGCGAGCCGAGCGCGGCGGGGCGGCCGGTGCCGTCTATCACGCGGTGGGCGGAGGATCGCTGCCGATCGCGCCCGATCTTCCAGTCGTGGTCACGCTGCTGGACCTGGCGCCCTGGGAGATGCCGGGCTCGTTCCAGGGGTCGCTCGCCGGGCGATTCGGACAGCGGTTGCGGGCCCAGCAGCTGCGCGAGGCATCGGCGGTCATCGTCGGCAGCGAGGCTGCGGAACGAGCCGCGCGACGCTACCTCCACATCCGCGACGACCGGCTGCGGATCGTGCCGCTGGCTCCCCGTCCGGCGTTCATGGGAGCGAGCGCGCGGCGACCTCGACCGGAGACGATCGAGCTGCGCGAGAAGCTGGGCCTGGCCGAACGCTACCTGGTCTTCTCGGGCCGCTACGACGCGCGCCAGGACCTCGACACGCTGCTCAAGGCGCTCGCGATGCTGGCCGCCGCGGGGCGTCCGGCGGACCTCGACCAGGTCATCACGTGGCCGCCGCGGGTGCTGCTGGTCGGTGCGAGTCCGGAGGATCGCGCTTCCCTGGCCCGGGCAGCGGCACGAGAGGGGATCGGGGAGTCGCTCGCCTACGCCCCGGCCCTCTCGTCCGAGGCGTTGGCCGGTCTCGTCCGGGCTGCGCGGGCCGTGATCCTGCCGGTCCTTTCAGAGGCGAGCGGGCTGCCGATCATCGAGGCCATCGCGTGTGGCACGCCCGTCGTGGCCTCGGCGGTGGGGCCGTTGCCGGAGCTGGTCGGGCCGGCTGGATTGCTGGTCGGACCGCGCGACCCCGATCGGCTGGCGGTCGCGCTGGCGACGATCTGGGCCGATGACGGCGTCCACCATCGGATCGCCCTCGCGGCTCGAGCCCGGGCCAAGGCCGCCAGGCGGACGTGGGCCGACGTTGCCCGGGATACCCGAGCGGTCTACGCGGACGTCGGGATCAAGCGGGACGCAACCGCGCGGACCTGAGGGTCAGGATGGGGACGGCGAGGGCGTCGGGCTCCCGACGGGGGACGGCGGCGTCGCCGAACCATCCTTGATCGTGATCTTGGATCCGAGTGGCATGACCTGGATGAAGGTCTGGCCGGCCGTAAGCGTTACGGGCGCCCCGGCCGCATCGAAGAACCGGGTCGGCGCGGTCAGCGAGTCCTTCTTCCACGTCCCATGGATCGTCGACCCGTTGGTCGCGATCCACGCCTCGCCGCTGCCGAGGACCTTGGCTTCCAGCCGCTTCTTGTTGGGATGGCCATCGTTGAGCGGCCCGAACGACATCAGCATTACCACGACGTTGCTCGGGGCGACGCGCTGGCCGTTGCTCGCATCGGTCTGGGCCGGGGCGCCCGTGACCCCGCGCAGGTAGGTGTTGGTCACGCGGTCGTAGCGGTAGGTGATGGTATTGGCCGGGTAGACCACGCGGATCAGGCCGCCGTACGGGCGCGCAGCCAGCGGGGCGTCCGGGGCGAACTGCCAGGCTGCCGGCTGGAGCTCGTCCTTTGCCCCGATCCGGGTCGCCATCTTGCGCAGGGACTTGCCATCCGAGTACGCGTTGTGCGGCGAGGGCCGCGTGGTGATGCGCCGGAAATAGATGCCACCCCAGCGGAACTCGTCGGCGTTGTAGACGAGCTGGCCCTGGCCCTGGGATGCGAGGGTGCCGATGGCCTGGGGCGATCCGCCCACGTGGGCGTAGACCGAATGCCATTCGGCGGCCCAGGCGATGTAGTAGTAGCGCGCGCTCCGCACCGGGCCGACGTCATTCGGCAGCTGGTCCTGGAACACGAGCATGTAACGCGGGATGCCGCCTTCGGCCGGCGCCTGCCAGACGACCGAGGCAGAGGTGAATCCGGACTGCGGCCGGGCGCCGCTCTGATCGTCGACCATGACGGCGATCGGGCGACGCGCCGCCACCTCGGGCGACACGAGCCGGCCGGTCAGGGGCGCGGGCACGAGGATCGGTGTCGGGCTGGGGGAGGGCGTCGGGATCGGTGTCGGGGCCTGCGGCGCCTCGGTCGCGGCGCTCGAGCTGGCCTGGGCCTGCGGATCGCCAGACTTCGCGGCGGCGCGAAGGACGGCACCCGTCGCGGGCGATCCCGGCGACGCCCCGACCACGAGGACACCGAGCGAGACCAGGACGACCAGGGACAGCACCGTGACGCCGGCGACCACCGGCCGTTTCATCGTGCGAACACTCGCGCGGGTCCCCTCGTCAAGCTGCGATCCAGTCACGTGCCCCTCGGACGTGCCGCGGGAGGATACAGGACGTGCCAAGTCTGAGAGGGGTAGGCTGGCCCGATACGCGTCCGCCCGGCTCCTCTCCGCCCGCCGCGTCCCGCATGATCGAGGAAGGTCCGATGACCGATCCGACGCCGACCGAACCGACCAAGGTGACCCGAGCCCGGGCCAGGCCATCCGACGTGCCGGGTCGAGTCGCTCGCCCCACTCCCGCTGCCCGGAAGGCCCCGGGCCCGAAGGCTCCGGGTGTCACCGTCGCCGCGGAACCGGCGTCCGCCCCGACCCACGCATCCCCGCCGGCGCCGGCCGTGGTCATCGACTCCCTCGTCCGCGCCGACAGGGTCGAGATCACCCAGGGTGGCGCCGACCTCGTCGAGGCCGATGTCGTATCGGTCAACCAGGGGGGCATCACCAATGTCAATGCGCGGAGCGTGGAGGTTCGCCAGGGTGGCATCGCCTACGCGCATGCGGACGACGTTACGGTCAACATGGGCGGCGTCGGGCTGGCCAGGGCGGACCGCGTGAACGTCGAGCTCGGCGGCCTCGGCGTCGCGTTCGCCCGTGAGGCGCAGCTCACCCAGGGCGTCGCCCGGACGGTGGTCGCCCAGGACGTCCGGGTCGAACAGGGCCTGGTCGGCTCGATGCTCGCCGGGCGAGCGACCTTCGACCGCCAGAGCGGGGTCCTCATGCTCATCGCGGGACGGGTCGAGGGGCCGGTCAAGACGATTCTCGACTGGCGATCGGCGCTCGCCTTCGGCGCGGCGTTCGGCCTGCTCTGGGGAATCGTCCGGCGCCGATGACCTTGGCTCCGGGGGCGGCACCGACGGGGGAACGATATACTCGGCTCCCGCCCGTCAGCCGACCCGCGTCGCCCAGGAGAAGCCACCCGTGATCGACCCCTCCGCGCGCATCCACGCGAGCGCGGACCTCGAGGACGACGTCAGCGTGGGGCCGGGGACCAGCATCTGGCATCGCGCACAGGTCAGGACCGGCGCCCGGATCGGCCGCGATTGCGTGATCGGGCGCGATGCGTTCATCGATGAAAGCGTCTCGCTCGGGGACCGGGTCAAGGTCCAGAACGGCGCATTCATCTACCACGGCGTCACGATCTCGGACGCGGTCTTCATCGGCCCGGGCGCCATCCTGACCAACGACCGACATCCGCGTGCCGCGACGGCCGAGGGCAAGCTCGCTCGCGCGGAGGACTGGACGGTCAGCCCGATCTTCATCGCGGAAGGAGCGTCGATCGGGGCCGGCGCGATCGTGGTGGCTGGTTGCGACATCGGGTCGTACGCGATGGTCGGGGCGGGCGCAGTCGTCACCCATGAAGTTCCGGCCCATGCCGTCGTTGCGGGCAATCCGGCGCGCGGGATCGGCTGGGTCTGCGCCTGCGGCCAGCGCCTCCACGACTCGACCGGCCATCCGGCCCCCGCCACCCGCGAGCGCTATGCGCGGGATCCGGAGCTCGCCTGCCCGGCCTGCGACCGTCGCTACGGCTTCCTGCGCGAGGAAGGGACCCTCCAGGAGCGCCAGGGACCGGCGGTCGCACAGGGCGCACGACCATGATCCCGATCGCCCGTCCCGACCTCGGCCAGGAGGAGATCGCGGCCGTCACCGAGGTCCTGACCAGCGGGATGATTGCCCAGGGCCGCAAGGTCGCCGAGCTGGAGGCGCTCTGGGCCGACTTCATCGGGGTTCGCCACGCCGTCGCGACCAGCAATGGGACGACCGCCCTGATGTCCATCTTCGCCGGGATCGACCTCGAACCCGGCGACGAGGTGATCACCGTTGCCCATACCTTCGCGGCGACGGCCAATGCGATCCTCTACACCGGCGCCACGCCCGTCTTCATCGACATCGAGCCGGATACCTACCTGATCGACGCCAAGCGAATCGAGGCAGCGATCACGCCGCGGACGAAGGCGATCTGCCCGGTTCACCTGTTCGGCCTGGTTGCCGACATGGACATGATCCAGGCCATCGCCGATCGCTACGGGCTGGTCGTCGTGGAAGACGCCTGCCAGGCACACGGTGCGACCTTCCGGGGTCGCAAGGCGGGCAGCTTCGGGCATGGGGCCTGGAGCCTGTATGCGACGAAGAACATGACGACCGCCGAGGGCGGCTTCGTCACGACGAATGACGACAAGCTCGCCGACTGGCTCCGCCGCTATCGAAACCAGGGGATGCGCTCGCGCTACCAGTTCGAGATGCTCGGCTACAACTTCAGGATGACCGATATCGCGGCGGCGATCGGGATCGCGCAGTTCGGCAAGCTGGCGCGCAACACCGCCCGACGCCAGGCGATCGCTGCCCGATATGACGAAGCCTTCGGGGAGCTGCCGATCGGCCTTCCGATCACCCCGGACGGCCGGACCCACGTCTTCCACCAGTACACGCTCGACGTCGGCGGAGCCCGTGACGCCATCGTGGCGGACCTGCGCGAGGCCGGAATCGGAGCGGACATCTACTACCCGATCCCGGTCCACCGGCAGGAATACATCATGGAACGGGGACTGCACGCCGACCTGCCGGTGACCGAGGCCGCGGCCGCGCGAACCCTCGCCCTGCCCATGTTCCCGGGCCTGACCGATGCCGAACAGGGCCAGGTGATCGTGGCCGTCCGTGCCGCGGTGGAACGGCGTCTGGTGACCCCGAGTACCGCGGCCGGTGTGAGCGGGACTACCGGAGTCGCCACGACATGACCGACGCCTGGCGCCCGACCGGGGCGCGGGAACTCCGGCTCGGGCTTGCCGGGCTCGGATCGATGGGGCGCAACCACCTCCGAATCCTCTCCAACCGCCCGGGTGTCCGGCTGGTCGCCATCGCCGATCCGGTCGCCGACGTCCTCGCGACGGCGATCGCGGGTTCCGGTGCCCAGGGGTTCGCGGACCCGCTCGCAATGATCGCCGGGGCCGACCTGGACGGGGTGGTCATCGCCGCCCCCACCAACGCTCACCTGGCACTGGCCCTCGCCGCGATCGATCGCGGGATCGCCGTACTCGTCGAGAAGCCCCTCGCGGGCACCGTCGAGGACGCCCTCCGGATCGTGCAGGCATCGCGCGCCTGCGGCGTGCCGGTCCAGGTGGGCCACGTCGAGCGCTTCAACCCGGCGGTTCTCGAACTTGGTCGACTGCTGCATGCCGGCTGGCTGAGCACGGTCTATGCGATCGTCAGTCGACGTGCGGGGCCGTTCCCGGCGAGGATCCGTGACGTCGGGGTGACGATCGACCTCGCGACCCACGATGTCGACATCCTGTCGTGGATCGCCGGCGAGCGACCGACCCGGGTGTTCGCCGAGCTGGCCCAGCGGATCCACGCCGACCACGAGGACCTGCTGTTCGGCCTGCTCCACTTTCCGTCGGGTGCCACAGGCATGCTGGACGTCAACTGGCTGACCCCGGCGAAGCGTCGCCAGCTGACCGTCGTCGGTGAGGAAGGGATGTTCGAGCTCGATTACCTCACGCAGCAGCTGACCTTCACCCGCGCCGATACCGCCAACCCCAGGATGATCGGCGGCTATGCGCCGACGTTCACGGGCGAGGTCGTCGAGCTCCCCGTTGCCAATGCCGAGCCCCTTGGCGCCGAGCTCGACGCCTTCGTCGACGTCATTCGCGACGGCGGCAGGCCGGTGATCAGCGGCGTCGACGGGACCTGGGCCGTGGCCATCGCGAGCGGGCTCCTGCAGGCCGGGAAGGACGGCCGGCCCGTCGATCTGACCACGCTCTCGACGAGGCTCGCGGACGAATGACGATCACCACGCGGCCCAGCCGGACCGGCCCGAGCCTCCTGGGTGGCTCGATCCAGTCGCAGGCCAATCCCTGCCTCCACGGGTCGCCGGTGTCGGTGGAGGGCTGGAAGGGCGAGCTCGGAACGGTCGGGAAGGTCGCGCTCGTCGGCGCCGGGAAGATGGGTCTGCCGCTGGCCGCCCAGTTCGCCAGCCACGGCTGGCAGGTCACCGCCGTCGACGTGAACGAGGCGGTCGTCGCGGCGATCAACGAGGGCCAGTCCCATGTCGCCGAGGAGCCCGGGCTGGTCGAGGCGGTGGCCGAGGCGCACGCCTCCGGGCGCCTGCGCGCGACGACGGACGGGACAGGGGCAGCCCGCGCGGTCGACGTGGTCGTGATCATCGTGCCGGTCATGCTCGACGATCGGCAGCAGCCTGACTATCGCTTCATGGACGCCGCCGTCGCGGCCATCGGGCCGGGGCTGCACCCCGGATCGCTGGTCATTTTCGAGACGACGCTGCCGGTGGGCGACACGCGCGGTCGATACGTGCCGGCGCTCGAGGCGGCGAGCCGGCTGACGGTAGAGGAGGACCTGTTCGTGGCCTTCTCCCCGGAGCGGCTGCTCTCGGGCCACGTCTTCCAGAACCTGGCGACCTACCCGAAGCTCGTCGGTGGGATCGGGCCGGCTTCGACGGCACGCGCCGCCGCCTTCTACGCCTCGGTCCTCGACGCCGAGGTCGTGGCCATGAGCAACGCGGAGGCCGCCGAGTTCGCAAAGCTCGCGGAGACCACCTACCGCGACGTCAACATCGCCCTGGCCAACGAGTTCGCCAACTACGCGGATCGTGCCGGCGTGGACATCCTGGAGGTGATCGAGGCCGCCAACAGCCAGCCCTACAGCCACATCCACCAGCCGGGGATCGGCGTCGGCGGTCACTGCATCCCCGTCTACCCGCATTTCCTGCTCAGCCGGGCACCCGAGCTGACGCTCGTTGACGCGTCCCGGCGGGCCAACGATGGCCAGGTGGACCGGGCGATCTCCACGGTCGAGGCGGCGCTGGGCGGCCTCGTGGGCGTGGAGGTGCTGGTCCTCGGCCTGACCTATCGCGACGGCGTCAAGGAGCTGGCCTACTCGCGGGCACTGCCGCTGATCTCGGGGCTCAAGGCGCGCGGCGCACGCGTGCTGGCCTTCGACCCACTGCTTTCCGAGGCAGAGATCGCTCAGGCGGGCGCCGTGCCGTGGTCATGGGGGAGTGAGGCGCGAGGGGTTCGCGCGATCGTGACCCAGACGGCCGATCCGGCCTGGGCCTCGCTGGATCCCGCGTGGTTTCCCGAGCTCACGGTCGTGCTGGATGGTCGCAACTCGCTGCGCGATCTGGATCTGCCGGCGAGCGTCGCGTATGCCGGGATCGGCGTGCCCGCCCGGACCGTCGGATAGCGAGTCAATCGGCCTTGACAGGACAGATTGAGATGGCTATATAGCCTATATGGGAACGACCACGATCACAGAAGCCAAGAATCGACTCAGCGCCTTGATCGACCGGGTGCAATCCGGTGAGAGCATCGTCATCCTGGAGCACGGGCGACCGGGTCGAGCCAGTGGCTGGGAGCACGGACCCGACTGGCCGCCTGGCGCGTCTCGAGCGTGCGGGCGTCGTCAGGATCGGGATGGCTGCACCGCCAATCGAACTGTTGCGTCAGCCCGGGCCAGAGCTCGCCAAGGGGGCCAGTGCGGTGGCGGCCGTGATCAATGAGCGGCGCTCGGGGCGATGAGGTTCTGGGACAGCTCCGCGCTCGTCCCGCTGCTCGTGACCGAACCATCCAGCGAGGCCGTCTCGCAGGAGTTTGGGCGCGATCCGGAGGTCGTTGCCTGGTGGGGGACGGACCTCGAATGCGTTTCAGCTCTGGCCCGTCTCGAACGTGATGGCTCGCTGGCAGCCGCGTCGGTGGTCGATGCCCTCAATCGGCTCGACGCGCTCTCACTGGCCTGGCGCGAGATCCAGCCTGTTGCCCGGGTTCGGCAGATGGCGATTCGCCTGCTTCGAGTCCATCCGCTGCGCGCGTCCGATGCGCTTCAGCTCGGAGCGGCAATCGTCGCCTCGGAGGACCAGCCTGCCAGCCTGCCCCTGGTCACACTGGACGATCGGCTGGGCCAGGCAGCGGAACGCGAGGGCTTCAGGGTCGTTCGACCGGATGGTGCCGTCCGAGGCAGGGCCGCGAGCCCGTAACGGTCTCCCGCCCGCTAGTCTTTGGCCGTGCGAATCGTCAGCGTCGTGGGGACGCGGCCGCAACTGATCAAGGCTGCGGCATTGTCGCCGCTGCTGCGGGCGCGTCACGAAGAGATCCTGGTCGACACCGGCCAGCACTACGACGACGAGATGGCCGGCAGCTTCTACCGGGAGCTTGGGCTGCCGGCGCCGGATCACGAGCTCCGGGTTGGCGGCGGGTCGCATGCCGCCCAGACATCGGCCATGCTCGCGGGGCTCGAGCCGATCCTCGTCGATCGCCTGCCGGACATGGTCCTCGTCTACGGCGACACGAACTCGACCCTCGCGGGCGCGCTTGTCGCGGCCAAGCTGGGCATACCGGTCGCGCACGTCGAGGCCGGCCTGCGCAGCTTCGACCGTCACATGCCCGAGGAGATCAACCGGGTCGTCGCCGACCACCTGTCGCGCTGGCTCCTCGCCCCGACGCCCACCGCCGTTCGGAATCTGCAGGCAGAGGGCATCACGAGCGGGGTCGCACTCGTGGGTGACCTGATGCAGGACCTCGCCGCTCGGGTGGGGCGAGCGGTCGTCAGCACTGACGCCCTCGAGACTGTCAGCCGGCGCCTCACGGAGGCGGACCATGGACCCATCCTCGAGCCAGGTGCCTACCTCTTTGCCACCGTCCATCGAGCCGAGAACCGGGAGCCCGATACCCTTCGGTCCTGGACCTCGCTGCTTGCCCGGGTCGCCCGCAAGGATCGGCCCGTCGTCCTGGCGATCCATCCGGGGACCCGCATGGCCCTCGACCGTGAAGGCATCGCGATAGGCGCCGACGTCCGGCTCGTCGGCCCACAGGACTACCGAACGTCGCTGACGCTGCAGATGCACGCCGCCGCTGTCATCACCGATTCGGGCGGGATCCAGCGCGAGGCAGCCTGGCTCGGCGTTCCATGCCTCGTGCTGCGCAGCACGACCGAATGGGTCGAAGCGGTCGCCAGCTCGGGCGGGCGGATGGTCATCGTGGGGCTGGATGCCACCCTGGCCGAAGCGGCCCTGGCGGAGCTTGCTCCAGCGGATCGGGCACCCACGCTCGCTCGAGCACGCTCGAGTGCCTTCGACCTCCAGCCCGCGGGGGCGTCCGATGCGATCGTGGCGGCACTGGATCATCAGCCGTGACCCTGGCCGATCTCCCAAGGGCGATCGCCGACGCACCCTCGCCCCGCCAACCGCTGCGAGTCGTGATGTTCGTCTACAACGACGTTATCCATGACTCGCGCGTGAGGCGCGAGGCGAAGAGCCTCGCCGACGCCGGCCTCACCGTGACGGTGATCGGTCGCCCACGCAGCCCCGACGAACGGGCGATCAGCAGGGAACGACGCGACGGGTTCGAGATCGTGCTGGTCCCGATGCCCCATACGTGGCGGACCTGGTGGTACCGCTTCAGGAAGCCGTGGCGGATGCGCGGGCTGATCCGCCGTCGCATCGGGTACTGGTCGGGTCGCGGACCGGCCGGCTGGGTGCGGTTGATCGCCTATGTCGGCGTGGCGATCGGGGTCGCCATCCTGTCGGCGATCCGCCTGCCGTTCATTGCGATCTCGGGCGGGCTCGACCAGACGAAGCACGACTCGACCTTCGACTGGCTGATCCGCTGGCGCTGGGGCGTGCTCGGGTGGGCCCGAACGGCCGCTGTGGCCGCGCCCGACGCCGACGTCTACCACGGCCACGACCTGACCGGCCTGCCGGCCGCCGTCCGCGCCCGCGAACGCCATGGCGGACTGGTCGTCTACGACAGCCACGAGTCGTTCGTGGATTCCGGCTCGAACGACACGCGCCCGCGCTGGGCCAAGGCGATCCTGCGCCGCTACGAACGGAAGCTTGCCGCAACGGCCGCTGCGCTCGTGACCGTCAACCGCTCGATCGGCGAGCTGCTGGGCGGTCGTTTCGGGCTGCAGCGCGTCGTAGTCGTCTACAACACCCCGGCCCGTTGGGAGCCGCCGGCTGAGCGTCCGGACCTGCTGCGCCGGGCCACCGAGCTGCCGCCGGAGACCCCGATCGCGCTCTACCACGGCGCCTTCTCCGCGCACCGGGGCCTCGAGGAGCTCGCCGACGCCCTCCTCGTCCCGGGGATGGAGGCGGTCCACGCGGTCTACCTCGGCTATGGCACCCGCGAAGACGCGCTCCGCGAGCTTGCCCGGGACCCGCGCTACGGCGGCCGGCTCCACGTGCTCAAGGCGGTCTCGCCGGACGTCCTGCCGGCGTGGGTCGCGTCCGCCGACGTGGGCGTGATGGCGATCCAGGCAAGCACCCTCAACCATCGGCTCTCCAGCCCCAACAAGCTGTTCGAATCGATCGCGACCGGGCTCCCGGTAGTGGTCAGCGATTTCGTCGAGATGCGCCGGATCGTTCTCGACGATCCCGACGGGCCGCTCGGGGCGGTCTGCGATCCGGCCGATCCGGCGTCGATCGCGGCGGCGATCCGGTCGATCCTGGACCTCGGTCCTGGCGAGCGGGCCGACCTGCGCGCTCGGTGCCTTCGGGCGGCGCAC
>JAXDKX010000203.1:0-3076 GCA_034666905.1 Chloroflexota bacterium
ATCCAATGCTGTCCCAGACGTGGCCGGCGGCCTGTACCGGCTCCCCGGTCCGGGCTGCTTCCGCGATGAGCAACCCGAGGTAGTGGTCCTGCGCGGCATCGGCCAGCGAGCAGACGTCGGGACCGCCGCCCAGCCACTCCCCCATCCGCTCGAGGCAGGTCGCCACGGCGATCTCGTCGTCGGACAGGCGCGCGGGAATGAACGGGTTCCGGTAGACCCACTCGTCACCGAGCGTAAATCCCTGGTGATGGAACCCTTCGAGGTTGCCGTCGTGGCCGGCGTCGTGACGGACGAGCTCGCCGCCGCCGACCGTCCGGTGGTCGAGGAGCGAGCTCACGCTCCGATCGTTGATCTCGCCCCGCTCGCCGCGGACCACGACCCGGCTCGACCGAATCCACGAGAAGTATTGGTCCTCGGTGAAGTCGTAAACGCCGAGCCGGTCGCCGGCGTCGAGCGTAGCGATGACGGTCTCCGACTCGACGATCCGCTCCTCCGCGGGTGGGCCGGCCCGGCCCGGTCCGGCGACGATCGGTGCCATGAATCCCTGTGCCCGGATCGTGATGGGCTCGCGGTCCAGGCCCAGCAACCGTCGAAGGAGGTCGACGCCGTGGTAGCCGTGGGCGACCGAGACACGAACGTCCGTCACGCGTCCCAGCCGCCCCGAGCGCGCGATGCTCAGTCGAGCCGCGTGGAGTGGCTGGAACTGGTACTGCTCGGCGACCTGGATTCGGCCCGTCGCCGCGAGCCCGGCGAGCGCCTTCAGCCCGTCGAGATCGGGTGCTGGCGGCGTTTCCGACAGCACCGGGACCCCGCGCTCGGTCAGCTCCCGCAGCAGCACGGGCGTCACGACCCACGGCGTCGAGACCACGACGAAGTCGGGCTTCGAGGCGAGGAGCTCGTCGAGCGAGCCAGGCGTCGCGGTGCCGAATTCCCTTGCGTTCGCCTCGCGCCGCGCTCCATCCCGGGTCAGCAACCCGGTCGCTTCGAATCGATCGGGCAGCGCGGCCGCGACTCGCAGGAAGAATGCGGCGCGCCAGCCGCCGCCGATCAGGCCGAACCGGGTAATGGTCACCCCTCGCGGGCGATCGGCTCCAGGTCGATCGTGCGGACCTGGCGGGTTCGTCCCGCCTCGGTGCGGACCAGCGCGGCCGGGATGACTCCTGTCGCCATCTTCTCGATCACTGCGGCTTCGCCAGCGTAGAGGCCGGCTCCGATGATCCTGACCCGATCCCCCACCGAGAGCCCGGCCCGACCGCCTCCTGCAGAGAGGTCGATCGTCGCAACGGTCGGTCGTACATACGGTTCGGGGCCTGCGCCTGGGCGCGCTGTCTGCTTCGTGTCAGTTCGGGCCGGGGGGTAGACGGTCTTTCGCTTGCGTGTCGCCACAGTGGCAGGTGTCCTCCTTGGGCCGCGTCTTGTGACGGGGCTTGCGCGATGCTACATCGGAGCGTCAAACCGTGGTCGCCCCCGCGGAAGGCCAAATGCCGCGGCGGCTCGTATGGTGGTGATATGGAACTGCCGCCGACCGAGGACGACGTCGAGGCGTTGCCCGACGAGGGATTCGAGCCGCCGTCCGACGTCGATTTTGCGCTTGCGCCCATCGCCGCCCCGAGCTCCGCACGCCGCCGGGTGATGATCGCGATCACGCTCGTCCTCGTCGCCGCATTGGTCGTCCTGGCGGCGATCGAGGGCAGCGGCCTCATCATCCGCAGCGAGCCGATCGCCCCTCCGGCCCCGAGCGCGCCGGTCGCGCCGGTTGCCGCGGCGGCGGCCCGAATCGCGGTCGTCGATTCGGCCGGTACGCTCAGCTCGATGGGCGCCGACGGCAGCGCCGTCGTCACGTACCCGGCGCCGGGAGTCACGTTCCAGTTCCCGACCTGGTCGCCCGACGGGACCCGGATCGCCGCCATCGCGACGGACGGCCTCGGGGCCAGCGCTGGCGTGGACGTATGGGCAGCCACCGGAGGATCTGCCGCGGTGCCCACGGTCGTCTACCAACAGCCCGACCACCCGGCCTTCTATGCGTACTGGGCACCCGACGGGAAGGCGCTGGCGTTCCTGACCAACGAACCGAACGGGATTGCATTGCGCCGCGCCGTCGCGGATGCCAGCGAGCCCGACACGACCGTTCGAAACGGCGCGCCGATGTACTGGCAGTGGGTGGACCCGACCACGCTGCTCGTCCATAGCGGTGGAGGATTGCCGGCCGCCTTTCTCGGCGAGGTCGGGCTGACCGGCGCGCCGGCGAACCCGACAACACTCCCCGGCGGCCCGTTCCGGGCGCCCGGGCTGTCGGGGACCGGGACGTACATCGCTTACGCGACCTCGGGCGAAGGGGAAGTGGCCTCGGTCGTGGTCGAGTCGCGGGACGGGGCCACGCGCCACGAGGTCAAGGTCTTCGGCGGCGCCGCGTTCGAATTCGATCCCGTCGGCGACACGCTCGCGTTCGCCGCCGCAGACAAGGCCGGCACCGCGGCGCAATTGCCAGTCGGGCCGCTACGCATCATCGACCCGGTGAGCGGCACCATCCGGGTGCTCCTGGGTGGATCGATCGTCACGTTCTTCTGGTCGCCGGATGGACGGACGATCGCAGCGTTGCGGTTGAACGGTCCGGGCGACACGAACGTGGCGTTGCGGCCGGACGCGTTGGCGACGCTCGCGCGAGCCGGGTCGGGCTCGAGGGGCGCCGCGGGCCCGGCGGGCGCGGCCGGCGGCGCGGGCGGCGCGGGCGCCTCGGGCTCGGCCGGCGGCGTTGGCGCTGCGGGCGGCGCGGGCGCGCCTGCCGCTCAGACCGCGGTCGGCCTGGCGGTCGCGGTGGCCTTCGTCGATGTCGCGACCGGCGCGGTCCGCTCCGAGCGTGCCGCCAAGGTGTCCGACTTGTTCCTCAACCAGGTCATGCCCTATTACGACCAGTACGCACTCAGCCACCGATTCTGGTCGCCCGACAGCACCTCGATCCTGCTGCCGCTCGAGGATGACCAGGGCGTCTCGCAGCTCACCATCATCCCGGCCGACGGCACGGAGCCGCATCAACTGACCACGGGCGACCTGGGTACCTGGAGTCCGTAGCGAGCGT
>JAXDKX010000204.1:0-9257 GCA_034666905.1 Chloroflexota bacterium
TCCTGCCGGCCGTCACCGGCCTCCTCTACACGCGCCTGGTCGATCCCAACGTGGCGATCCCGCTCATCCTCGTCGAGGCGACCGGCTTCGCGCTCCTCAACCCGGCGCTCTTTGCCGTCGTCGCGGCGAGCTCGCCGCCCGGCCGATCGTCGACGGCGCAGGGGCTGTTCGGGGCCGCCGGAACGGTCGGGTTCATCGTCGCATCGCTCATTGCCGGCGTGCTCGCCCAGGTGGACATCCTCTATCCGCTCTACGTCTTCAGCGCGGTGTTGACCGGCAGCCTGGTCCTCGGGTTGCTGATCGGCGGACAGCGATTGCGGGAGCGCCATGCGACCCCTGCCGTTTGACCGAAATGGCCGTGGCGGCTACCGTACGCGAGCGGGGTGGAGCAGCGGCAGCTCGTCGGGCTCATAACCCGAAGGTCGTCGGTTCGAATCCGACCCCCGCAACCAACCGCCTGCACCGTGAACCCCGGGTCCGACCGCCCGGGGTTCTTCTTTTGGCTCCGGCGCCCGGGAGGCCGCGAGCCCTTCAGGCCCTGCCGAGGTCCTTCAGGATCCGCTGCGCAGCGAGCTTGCCCGGTGCCCCCATCACGCAGCCTCCCGGATGGGTTCCCGAGCCGCATTGGTAATAGCCGTCGATCGGGGTGCGGTACTGGCTCCAGCCGGGCGCCGGCCGGAAAAAGTACATCTGTGGTGCGAGGAACTCGCCGGCGAAGATGTTGCCCTCGCTTAGGCCCACGGTCCGCTCGATGTCGAGGGGGGTCACGACCTCGCGGTGGAGGACCAGGTCGCTGAAGCCCGGGAAGAACGACTCGAGGGTTCGCTGGACGGTGTCACCGAGGTTCTGGCGCTCGGCGTCCCAGTCGCTTTCGCGCAGCTTGTACGGCGTGTAGGCGAGGAACGTGCTCATGACGTGCTTGCCGGGCGGCGCCATGTCCGGATCGATCGTCGACTGGACGGCGCAATCGAGATAGGGCCGCGAGCTGTACCAGCCGTATTTGGCCTCGTCGAATGCGTGCTCCAGGTAGTCCATGGACGGGCCGATGTTGGTGAAGCCGCGGAATTGGTCTCCGCGGTCGCCCAGCGCCGGGTACCTGGGCAGGCCATCGAGGGCGAAGTTGACCTTGGACGAGGTTCCCTGGAAGCGGAACCGGCGGATGTTCTCGACCAGGTCGGTCGGCAACTCGCGCGGATTGACGAGCTCGAGGAACGTACGCCGCGGGTCCAGCGCGCTGACCACGGTCCTGGCGCGGTATTCCGTGCCGTCGGCGAGCGCGATGCCGGTCGCCTGGCCACCCTTGGTGATCACGTTGGTGACCGGCGACTCGAGCACGATCTCGGCCCCGAACGAGCGTGCCGCCCGGGCGAGGACCTGGGTGAACCCGCCGTTGCCGCCCTTGTGGAATGCCCAGGAGCCGAACGCCCCGTCGTGCTCACCGATCGAGTGGTAGAGCAGGACCAACCCTGATCCCTGCGAGCGCGGCCCGACCTTCGTGCCGATGATGCTGGTGGACGCCAGGTAGCCCTTGAGGATGTCCGACTCGAAGTAGTCGTCGAGGAAGTCAGCTGCGCTGCCGGTCAGCAGCCGGACGGTGTTGTGGAGCAGGCGCTTGTCCATCTTGCGGAAGCGCGAGCCGAGCGAGGCCAGGGCGAGCAGCTCTTCCGGGTCGTCGCTGAACAGGTCAGGTGGCGGCGCGTCGAGCAGCGGCTTGAGTGCCTGGCAGACCATGTCCAGGTCGTGCGAGTACTGCGTGTAGGCGTCGGCGTCGTGCTGGCTGTGGCGCGCGATCTCCTTGAGGTTCTGGCCATGGTCCTGGCCGAGCCACAGGTAGTCGCCGTTCTCCATCGGGGCGAAGGTCGACGACATGAGCAGCGGCATGAAGCCGTGCCTGGTCAGCTCGAGCTCGTGGATGATGTCCGGCCGGAGCAGGCTGAGCGCGTACGAGAAGGTCGTGAACTGGAAGCCCGGATAGAGCTCTTCGGTGATCGCCGCACCGCCGACGAGCGGCCGGCGCTCGACGATCAGGGTCTTGAGCCCGGCCTTCGCCAGGTAGGCTCCGTTGACCAGCCCATTGTGGCCACCACCCACGATGATCGCGTCGTAGGTTCGATCAGCAGCCCTCGCTGGCGGCGTCTTGGCCGTTTTCGCTCCGGCTGTCGATTTCGTCGTCGGCATCTCAGGCCGTCTTTCGGGCGGGGCTGTACAGCGGCAGACGGGCCGTCGTGGCCTTCACGTACTCGTAGCGGTGGTTCACATCGACCTCCAGGCGCATCGAAGAGCCGGCCCTGGCCAGGTCCGGCCGAACCCGCGCCATCGCGATGTGCCGCTGCAGCATCGGGGAATACATGAAGCTGGTCGCATAGCCCACCTGGCGGATGTTCTCGTCGTACACGAACAGCTCCTCCAGCACCGGCGTGTGGTCCTTCGGCGGGATCAGGCCGGCCCCGGTATAGATCCGGTCGTAGTCCTGCCAGTCGAGGACGAGGCCGGTCATCCGCCAGCGCGACGTGCCATCGGCCATTTCGCGCTCGAGTGCTCGCCGGCCGATGAACGCCCGGTCGTCGGAGGCAAGGTCGCGGATCATCCAGCCCAGCCCAAGCTCGAACGGCGTGGAGCGATCCTCGTCCGTCCAGCCGAAGCGGCTCGACGAGAAGTCGACGTCGAGCATCAGGAGGCCGGCCTCGATCCGGAGCATCTCCAGGGCATCCAGCCCGAACGGCAGTACGCCGTGGCCGCGAACGGACTCCCAGAGGGTGTCCCAGACCGTCAAGGCATCCGCGCTCTTGATCCAGATCTCGAAGCCGAGGTCGCCGCTGTACCCGGTCCGCGACACCGTCACCGGGGAGCCCGCGATCTTCCCGGTCGCCAGCCCGAAGTATTGGAGCGCGGCGGCGTCCGGCACGAGTCGCGCGACGAGGTCGCGCGAGCGCGGGCCCTGGACCGCCAGGACTGCGTGCTCCTGGCTGACCTCCTCGATCCGGACGTCGTCCCGCCCGATGAGGTCGCTGAAATAGGCGAGGTTCGGCTCGGCGGCGGTGAGCAGGAACTCGTCGCGGCCGTGGCGCAGGACGACGCCGTCCTCGACCACGAATCCGCGATCGTCGCACCAGGCCGTGTACTGGGCATGACCCGGCGAACAGGCGCGGATATCCCGAACGAGCACGCCGGAGAGGAATCGTTCGGCGTCGGGACCGTGAATGCGGTACTTGTAGAGCGGCGACGAGTCGAAGATGCCGGCGCTGTTGCGGACGGCGAAGTACTCGAACTTGTCCGACATCTGGTAGCGCCGCGTGGCCAGCGTGCCGGACCAATGGCTCCACAGGCCGGTCTCGTTGAGCACGCTCGTTCGCTCGTGGAACGGTGACCGCAGGATCATTCAGCCCTCGTCTTGGAGCTCGGACGCCGGCGGCTAGGGTAGCGTTCGAGCGGCGCTCCCCGAGCGGCGTCCCGGCGGCCGAACCGGCTGCACGGATGCGAGCGGGCTGCCCTCCGGTCCGGCGGGCTAGTCCCACCGGAACGTTCGGACGGCGAGCGCGACGGCGCCAGCGCCCCACGCGACGAGGACCACCAGCGGGCGGAGTGCATCCCCGCCGGACCCGAGGGCGGCGCGAAACGTGTCGGCGAGTGCCGCCGCCGGGAGGAGCGTGGCCACCGAGGCGAGCGGGCCCGGGAGGTGATCGACCGGCAGGACGATGCCGCCCAGCAGCAGCGCCACGATGAACAGGCCATTGGCCAGTGCCAGCGTCGCCTCCGCCCGCAGCGCGCCGGCGAGCAGCAGGCCCAGCCCGGCGAACGCGAGCGTGCCGACCAGGAGGGCTGCCACGAGGAGCGCCGGGACGGTTCCCGTTCCCGAGGGCGCGGCCCAGCCCAGGAAGAGAACCGCGATCGCGACCAACAGCACGGCCTGGGCCACCTCGACCGCAATAACGGCCAGCATCTTGGCCGCCAGCAGCTCGCCCCGTGTCAGCGGCGATCCGCCGAGCCGTTTGAGCACGCCGTATTGGCGCTCGTACGCGGTCGCGATCCCGAGGTTGACGAGGCTCGTCGCGATGACCGCGAGGGCGAGGGACCCCGGGAGCAGGAACTCGACCGGCCGGCCGGCCCCGGTCGGCAGCACGCTGACCGAGGCGAAGAAGACCAGCACGACGGCCGGGATGATGATCGTGACCAGCAGGTTCTCGCCGCGCCGAGCTGTCAGTCGAAGTTCGACCGCGGTCTGCGCGATCGTGGCCGCGAGCGGGGAAGCCGGGCGGCTCACGATCCCGGGACCTCATGGCTGCCGACCCCGACCAGCTCGAGGTAGACCTCCTCGAGCGTACCGCCGCTCGTCCGCAGCTCGACGATCCGTCGATCCGAGGCGGCGCACCAGGTGGCGAGGGCTGCGATGAGCCGTGCGTCGGGCTCCACGTCGTCGACCCGGTAGTAGCCCTCGTCCGGTTCCGGGCCGAGCGTGGCTCCCGGGCGGGCGGCATGCAATGCCAGGCCAAGGCTGGCCATGCCGACGGGGTCGAGCGCCTTGTCGAGCCGGAACCGCAGCCGCGGGCGCGCTCCGGCCGCGAGCTCGGCGGGCGTCCCGGCCGCCACGAGGCGGCCGCGATCCAGGATGCAGACTCGGTCGGCCATCCGCTCGACGTCGCTCAGGTCGTGGCTGGTCAGCAGGATGGCGACACCGGTGTCGCGAAGGCCCGCGACGATGCCGCGCGTGGCTGCCCGGCCCTCCGGGTCCATCCCGCCTGTCGGCTCGTCGAGGATCAGGACCTCGGGCCGTCCGACCAGGGCCAGGGCGAGGGCGAGGCGCTGCCGCTCGCCGCCAGATAGCCGCCGGAAGCGGGTTCGAGCCACAGCCCGGAGCCCGACCAGGTCCAGCAGCTCGTCCGGGTCTCGCGGATCGGCGTGGAAGCGGCCGTACTGGACGAGCGTCTCGCGTGGCTGGGCCCGTGGGTCGATGCCGCCGCCCTGCAGCATCAGGCCGACGCGAGCCCGGAGCGCCGGCCCGCCGGACTCGGGCTCCTGGCCGAGGACCCGGACCCGACCGGAATCGGCGCGGCGATAGCCCTCGACGATCTCGACCGTGGTGGTCTTGCCCGCTCCGTTCGGGCCGAGCAGGGCGACGAGCTCGCCCGCCGCGATCGCCAGCGAGAGGCCGTCGACGACCGCTCGCCCGTCGTATCGCTTGACCAGCCCTTCGACCAGGATCGCGGGATCGGCGGCAACGCCCGTCGGGGAGCCGCCGGACCTCATGGTGCGATCCGCAGGTATTGTCGTTCGAAGTCGGCGTCGGTGAGCTGGCCGATCTGGATCGATCGCACGACGCCGCCCGAATCGACGAAGTAGCTCTGCGGGCGCGCGGCGACGCGATACGCGGCTTTCATCGACTTGGTCGGATCGATGACGGTGGGCCACGAACCGCCGTACTGGGCGGCGAAATCGCGAGCGGGTTCTGGCGGGTCGTCGGTCAGGACACCGACCACGGCCAGTCCGTCGGCGGCGTGCTGGATCAGCTTGGCGGCCAGCAACGGGAACTCGTCCCGGCAGGGCACGCACGATGGGCCCCAGAAGTTGATCAGCACCGGGTGACCCACCAGGCTCGCCAGATCGAAGGGAGCACCATCGAGCGTCGTCCCGACGATAGCCGGCGCCTGCTCGCCGACCGCCGCATGGCCGGTGTCCGCCCCGCCGCTCGAGCGGGTCAGCCAGACGATCGCCCCCGTCGTCAGCACCGCGAGCGCAAGCGCGAAGAGGATCGGTCGTCGCGACATGCCTGTGACCCGGCTACTGGAGCGTCGCGGTCCCCGTCATGGACGGGTGGACGATGCACGAGAAGGTGTACGTCCCAGCCGGCAGGGCGGGGACCTGGTAGACGCGGGTCGCGACACCGTTGAAGATCGCACCCTTGAAGACGACGGTGGCGCCGGAATCGGTCAACTCGACGTTGTGTGGGGTGGCCGGATCCTGGTTCGAGAACGCGATCGTGAATGCCTTGTTGGCGGGTCCGGTCCAGGTGGTCGGGGTGAACGCAATGTTCATGGCCGCGACCGAGACGTCTCCGGTCTGACCGCCCGCTGCCGGCGCACCGGAGCCCGCGGGACCGCCGGAGCCCGCTGGACCGCCTGGCGCGGCCGAACCACCCGGCGCGACCACGGCACCGGAGGCAGTTGGGCCGCCGGAGCTTCCAGGCGTCCCGCCGTTGGCGGCCTTGCCGGCGAACACGCCCGATTGGAGAACAACCGCCGCAACGACCAGCAGAGCGAGGAACGTCAACTGCCGGGACGGCGGACGTGGCGCCGGAGGGTTCTCGAGATGGCCGGTCGCGTCGGCCTCGACGACCTTCGCGTATTCCTTTCGAGCGTCGGGCAGCCAGCCGATCAGCCCGAGCAGGAGCGCGATCACGCCGACCGCGAGCAGCCATCCGCCGAACACGAGCCCGAGCATGAGCAGCGCGGTCCCCAGGGCGCCGAGAAACGGGCGCCATGACGGTCCCGGCATGTGCACGCCGGGCGGCGGCCCTTCCTGGCCGACCGCCGGCAGGACCGTCGCCGTCGGGGCGATGTCGTGGTCGTAGATCCGCAGTCCCTCGGCCAGCCAGTAGAGCAGGGTCAGCACCAGGGCGATGACGCCGAGGACGAGGACGATCCCTCCGAACACCAGCCCGAGGAACAGGAGGAAGGTGCCGATGGCGGCGAAGATCGGAGCGAACGAGGGGCCCGGCATGTGTATCCCGGCCGGCGCCGCCGGGGCGAGGCGGGCCTTGGCGCGGCGGGGCGGCGGGGTCGTCATCAGGACCTGGAACGTGCGCAGGAAGCCGAGCGCCACGATCACCAGGATCCCGACCGGGAGCAGGGCGACCAGGGATCCCCAGTCCGGGATCACGAACTGCGAGGTCAGGCTGAGGAAGGCGTTCCAGATCTGCTCGAGCATGGCTTCGCCCGGTTCAGATCGCGCAGCTGCGAACGAACCGGGTCATTCCTTGCTGGACCCGGCGACGAGCACGTAGGCCATCAGGGCCATCGCGGCGCCAAGGAAGATCAGCATCGTCAGGCCGGCGTAGTCGACGTGCCAGCCACCGAAGTAGGGGACCGCCCAGTAGATGATGCCGATCACCACGAACGTGATTCCCACAAGCGCGGCGTTGCGTGGATGGCGGATTGGATGCATTGGCGTTCGACTCCTATTTCCCGGGCAACAGGTACAGGAGCGAGAAGAGCAGGATCCAGACCACGTCGACGAAGTGCCAGTAGAGGGACGCGCCCTCCACGGCATCATGGTGTTTCGACGAGAACTGGCCGGCCATGCCCCGATAGAGCACGACGGACAGCATGATCACCCCACCGAAGACATGGGCACCGTGGAACCCGGTCAACGTGTAGTACGTGGTCCCGAAGGTGCCGGACGAGAGGGTCAGGCCATCCGCTCCTAGGGCCGTGTAGTCGGTGACCTGCATGATCAGGAAGACGATCCCGAGCACGACCGTCACGGTCATGTTGCGCAGGAACGCGGTCCGATCGTCGCGACGGATCGCCCACACCGCGAACTGGCAGGTGAACGAGCTCAGGATCAGCAGGATCGTCGCGGGGCCGACAAGCGGCAGGATCTTCAGGGTCGCGTGGAATTCCTCCGGCGGCCACTGGGCGGCGTTCGCGCGGACGCTGAAGTAGGCGGCAAACAGGCCACCGAAGAACATCACCTCGGAGGTGATGAACAGGAGCATGCCGAGGACGGGATTGCTGATGCCCCCACGACTGTCGTGGGCGAGTCCGGCCATCGGGGTGTGCTCGGCGGGGACCAGGGCGTGGCTGTCGGCGGTCATCGTCGGCGGCTCAGTGTCCGGCCGTCCGGCCGTGACGCAGGTCGAAGAGCGGCCGCTCGGACCGGATCTCTGGAAGGTGATCGAAGTTGTACGGGGGCGGCGGCGAGCTGGTCGCCCACTCCAGCGTGTTCGCCTCCCACGGGTCGTCGCCGGCGATCCTGCCGCTGCGCAGCGAGACGAACACGTTCCACAGGAACGGCAGCATGCTCGCGGCGATCGTGAAGCCACCGATCGTGGCCAGCAGGTTCAGGTCGTTCCAGCCGGCCGATGCGGAGTAGTCGGCGATCCGCCGCGGCATCCCGGCGAGACCCAGCTCGTGCATCGGGAAGAACGTCAGGTTGAACCCGATGAACATGAGCACGAAGTGGATCTTGCCGACGCTCTCGTTGAGCATGCGCCCGGTCATCTTCGGGAAGTAGAAGTAGAAGCCCGCCATCACCCCGAACACCGATCCGCCGAACAGCACGTAATGCAGGTGGGCCACGACCCAGTACGTGTCGTGGAGCGCGAAGTCGACCGGCACCGATGCGCTGAACGCACCGTTGATGCCACCGATCAGGAACATGCTGAGGAAGCCCAGCGCGAACAGGAGCGGCGTCGCCAGGGTCAGCTTGCCGCGCCACAGGGTGAAGATCCAGTTGAACATCTTGACCCCGGTCGGGACCGCGATCAGGAACGTCATCAGGCTGAAGAACGGCAGGTAGACCGCGCCTGTCGTGAACATGTGGTGCGCCCAGACCGAGAAGCCCAGCGCGCCGATACCGGCAGTCGCGAAGATGAAGGCCTTGTAGCCGAACAGCGGCTTGCGACTGAAGACCGGCAGGATCTCGCTGATCATGCCCATCGCCGGCAGGATCATCACGTAGACGGCCGGGTGTGAGTAGAACCAGAAGATGTTCTGATAGAGGATGGGGTCGCCGCCCACGCGCGGGTCGAAGAACGAGCCGCCGTAATTGCGGTCGATGAACAGCATGATCAGGGCGCTCGTGATCACTGGCGTCGCCATGAGCACCAGGACGGACGTCACGAGCACCGTCCAGACCAGGATCGGCATCCGGAACAGGGTCATGCCGGGTGCGCGCATCTTGAAGATCGTGACCAGGAAGTTGATCGCCCCCAGGATCGAGCTGGTGCCGATCAGGATCAGCCCCACGATCCAGAGGTCCTGCCCGGACCCGATGGCGGCGAGCGGCCGATCCTCGGACAGCGGTGGGTAGCTCGTCCAGCCCGCGGCCGCGGTCCCGCCGGTCACGAAGCCGAGGAGGAGGATGATCCCGGCGAGCGGCAGCATCCAGAAGGAAAGTGCGTTGATCCGCGGGAACGCCATGTCCGGCGCGCCGATCTGGAGCGGGACGACGTAGTTCCCGAAGCCGGCCAGGATCGGGATGATGAACACGAAGATCATGAACGTCGCGTGCATCGAGAACATCTCGTTGTAGGTCAGGTC
>JAXDKX010000205.1:0-3773 GCA_034666905.1 Chloroflexota bacterium
TGGTCGTTCCGCCCTTCCCAAAACAGCTTGTAGTGGCCGGCGGGCAACGTATAGGCACCCGGAGTTGCCGGAGTTCTGTACTCGCCTTTCGCGTTTGTCGTATAGGCGCCGCTCAATACTGTGGCGCTCTTGCCGGTTGGTGGCCACGACTTGATCCACCAGGCACCCGTCTGACCCGCGTCGGCGAAGAAAAAGTGGAGGTGGAATGTGCAGACGTGCGGCTCGTTCTTGATGATCGGTTGGTCGTCAGTGCCGCCGTCGTGGATCTTGACCGTGCCGTTGTTGCCAGGGGCGCCGGTTGGCGCAGCGGCCACAGGCGCAAGGAGGGCGAATGCCGCCAGCAAGACAACTGACATCAGGATCACGAGGCGGACGACGAGTCCCCCATGCGGTGTCCGTGTTCGGGCCATGGCTTCTCCTTTGATTCCTACGGGCTGGCACATTGGCCAGTCGCCACGCCGGGCCAAGGGTGCTGACCAGTCCGCGACGTTCGCGACCACCTGGCGCGCTCAACCATCAAAGGTACTAACGATGCTATGGGCTTCTCGTTCGGATTCCAACGCCCAGGAACTCGTTGCAACGTCCTTGCGGTGCATCCGGGCACCGGAGGTGCGCCCTGGTCCCGCGGGCCACTCGTGTTCTCCAGACCTCGACCTTGACGGCTTGAGGCGCAGTCCCAAGCCCGCCGCCTTGCGGGCTGGCGAGATCATCGCCCCGGGCTGAGCCAGACCGTTGGAACGTATGAATCGGGCGCTCCGAACGAGCCCACGACGATGGCCCCCGGTCCACCGGGCGTGATGGCGTAGAACTCGCCCTGCTCCTGGACCGGAGCCGAACGCGCCTGGTCCCAACGCACACCGTCGCGCGAGACCCAGGACGTTGCCGTACCACGCTGGAGGCCCTGGTAGTCCCCGATCGCAATGACCGTCTCGCCAATCGCCACGACATCGGTCATCCACGCATAGCCTCCGGAATGTTGGCGCGACGCTTCGCTCGGGGCCTTCGTCCAGCGGTGTCCGTCCGGGGATGTCCATGCGACCGCTTCCCGTCGGTCGAGATCGGAGCCGACGGCCACGAGACCTCCAAATGGCGCCGGCACGACCGCCACTGCTACGCCATTCGCGAACGAGGGATCGTCGACGCGAGCCCACGTCCGGCCGTCTGCCGACGTCCACGCAACCGCGGCAGAAGGCCGCTGCGCCGTCCCGACCACGCCGACCGCCACGAAGCCGTCGCCAAGCGGCGTGATCGCGCGGACCTCGGAATTCGCGAAGGCCACAGCGTCGTCCGGAACGGGCTGCCACTCGATGCCATCGACAGATGTCCAGAAACGAGCGTGTCGGTCGAAGAGCTCCGGACCGACAGAGCCGCCGGCAACGTAGTCGCGCTTGCCTGCCGCGACCGTCGTCATCCGCTCGGCGATGTCGCTGCCTCCAAGAACTGGAACCGAACGTCGCTGCCAGACGACGGCGTCGACGCTCGTCCATGCGACCGGCATCTTGCCCGAGCGACCAACCGCCACGACCGCGCCACCGACGCCAGCCGCCAGGGAAACCGGGAACGTGAAGTCAGTCGTGCCCATGGCGTGGATTGACCAGTTGATGCCATCTCGGGACGTCCAGGCCGCGGGGATCCAGTCCGGTGGTTCGTAGCCGACCGCCGCGAACCCGCCGACGGGCAGGCCAATCACGTCCGTCATGATCGCCTGACCCGGGATCCGAAGAATCGGATGGGTTCCCGTATAGGGCGGGGCGGACGGATCCACCTCGAAGTTCGCCGGCCGTTCGACGGGGGCCGCACGCGTCCAATCGATCCCGAGAACGGGAGAGGTCGAGGCCAGCGCGATCACCGCTGGGGTCAACGGTGCGCTCGTCGGCGGCGCCGTCGCCGCACAGCCAGCCACGGCAATGAGCGATGTGCCAACGGTCAGGGCGCGGGCGAGCGTACGCCTCCTGACGGCGCTACACCTCATGTTGCCTCACTGAATCGAGACTGAATCGAGCGAATTGGACGAGGTCGAAGGCGCGGGACCACGATACAGCTGGCGCACCGGAGCAACACGCGCGCGGATCCTTTGTCGACACCACTGGCTCAAATCAGACAAACTGCGCCTTCCATGAATGCCACCCGCGCCGTCCTGGTTCCGGATCTTGCGGCGACGCGGATCTACCTGGTCCGCCACGGGACGACGCTCCTCAATCGCCAACACCGCTATCGCGGACGCCTCGACGTGCCGCTCGACGAGGGCGGATGGCAGGAGGCCTGGAAGGCGGCCGCCGAACTTCGAGATTCGAAAATTCAGGCGATCTATTCGAGCCCTCTCCGGCGTGCCCGGGACACCGCCCGGGTGATCGCGGATGCCACGGGGATCGCAACGGTCGTGGACCAACCGGGTCTCGTGAACCTGGATTACGGTCGCTGGGAGGGCCTCACACCCGAGGAGGCCTCGACCGCCGATCCCGAGGCGTACGACCGATACCTGGCATTCAGCGACGACGCGGCTTGCCCGGACGGGGAGCTGCTGCTCAACGCGGCGGAGCGCACCCTGCTCTCGCTCCACGTGCTTCAACTCCTGCACCCCGGCGGTGTCGTCGTGGCAGTTTCGCATGCGGTCATCGTGCGTTTTGCGATCGCCCTGGTGACGGACAGTCCGCGTCCCGAGTGGCGACGCAGCTTGCCGAATGGTTCGGTGACCGCGTTCGATGTGACTTCGGATACGATCCGCCTCGTCCGGGCACCGCTCGCGGTTGGCTGAGTCGGAACCCGGCCAATACGCTCTCGAGGAGCAGGGTCCGCCGCCCCGGGTTGCGCGCCTCCCTGCAGGCATCCGGCGGATCGGTGATGTCGCCATGCGGCAAGTTGGAATCGCAACGAGCTCGCTGAGACCGCCGCCAGACTTCCTCCTGATCGGCGCCAAGCGCGGTGGAACAACCGCCCTCTATCGCGCCCTGATGCGGCACCCGGACGTCCGCGAGCTTTATCCATCGTTCCTCCACATCAAGAGCCCGCACTATTTCGACCTGAACTATGGCGAGGGTCCGGCCTGGTATCGATCGCATTTCCCGATTGCCCTTCCGGGCCAATCGCGTCGGTGGATCAGCGGCGATGCGTCGCCCTACTACCTGTTCCATCCTCAGGCACCGAACCGTGCGGAGCGGGAGGCACCAGGGGCCAGGATCATTGCCCTGCTCCGTGACCCGGTCGACCGGGCGGTGTCCCATCATTGGGATCGGCTGAAGAACGGAATCGAACACCTCTCACTGGCCGAGGCCATTGCGGCCGAGCCGGCGCGTCTCGCCGGCGAGCGCGAGCGACTCGAGGCTGACCCCAATGCGACGAGCGATCGGTATGAGCACTTCTCATACGTCGCTCGCGGCCGCTATGCCGGGCAGATCCGGCGCTGGCTCGACGCGTACCCCGCCGACCGGCTGCTCGTGATCCGCAGTGAAGACCTCTTCACGGCTCCTGGACCAGTCTTCGCCCAAGTCCTGGCCTTCCTCGGGTTGACGCCGCTCTCGCTGCCGGTTCTGCAACGGCACCACGGCCACGCTGACAAGCCTCGTCTCAATGATCGTCAACGCCGCGAATTGGCGACCGTCTTTGCGCAACCAAATGCGGAACTCGCAGACCTGCTTGGTACGCCTCTCTGGTGGGACGCGCGCGGCTCGACTGCGCTGTCGAGCCCTGGGGTGGTCATGGGGCGTCGACCATGATCACCCATTGCATGCCCTCCTCGCCCCCGTCGGTTGCGCGTCGACTTCGATGGTTGGTCC
>JAXDKX010000206.1:0-4952 GCA_034666905.1 Chloroflexota bacterium
TGGCCTTCGCGCGCGAGCTCGGCCTGACCGCGCCGATCGTTGGCTACCAGGGTGGGCTCATCCGGTCGATGCCGGATCCGGATTCGAAGCGCGTGGGCCGCCTGATGGTGCATACGCCGATCCCCGCCGACGTGGCCCGCGAGATCGTCGATTGGACTCGCGCACACGGGCTCGATCCCCACCTCAATCACCTCGAGCGCTTCATCCTCCGCGCCGACGACCCCAACGCCGACGACTACAGCGCGTTCATGGGCGCTCGCGCCGAGCTCGTGCCCGATCTTGCCGGCTCCATCCGGCACCCGATCACCAAGGTGCTGGCCGTTGGCGAGCCACCACGTCCGACCGAGCTCGCGCCGCTCGCGCGGGCACAGTTTGCCGGCCGCGCGGACGTTACGATCAGCCACCCGAAGTTCCTGGAGTTCGTGGCGCCCGGCGTCTCGAAGGGCCGCGCGGTCCGCTGGCTGGCACGGCGCCTTGGCGTGGCCCTGGGGGCGACGCTGGCGATCGGCGACCAGTGGAACGACCTCGAGATGCTCTCCGAAGTGGGCCACGGGACCGCCATGCCAACCGCGCCGGCGGAGGTGCAGGCCGTTGCCCGATACATCGCTCCAGCCCTTGCCGACGAGGGGGTTGCCCGGATGATCGAGATGCTCGTGCTTGCCCCTCCGGCGACGGCGCGAGCGTCCGCGGATCGGCTGGCCCACGCGGCGGCCGCGGCGATCGAGGCGGGCCAAGGGTCCTCGACGGCAACGGCGAAGGACGCCGTGGCGGAGACGGTCCCCGCGTGACGGCCCGGGTCCTGCCGGACGATGCGGCCGGTCGGGTCGCGGCGATCGGCGTCCTGCGTGCCGGCGGCATCGTGGCGCTGCCAACCGACACGGTCTACGGCATCTGCGTTGCGCTCAACACGCCCGGCGGCATCGAGCGGCTCTTCGAGGTGAAGCGCCGGCCGGCGGACAAGGGGATCATGCTGCTGCTGGACGACGCGGAGCAGGCGGGCCAGATCGGGTCGATGACACCGGCAGCCCTGGCCCTGGCGGATGCCTGCTGGCCGGGTGGGTTGACCGTGGTGATTCCGCAGCGCCCCGATGTCTCGTTGCCGGCCGCCCTGACGGCGGGCTCGGCGACTATCGGCCTCCGCGTCCCCGATCACGACGCGCCCCGCGGGCTCGCGAGGGTGGTTGGGCCGCTGCCGACCACCTCGGCCAACGTCTCGGGCATGCCTGAAGCCCGCGATGCTGCGGGGATCGTCGCTCAGCTGGGCGAGTCCATCGATCTTGTGCTCGATGGCGGCCGGGCCCACGGCGGTCCGGCCTCGACCGTGGTCGACTGCAGCGGTCTGCTGGCGCTGATCCTGCGCGAGGGTGCCGTTTCGACGGCACGTGTCCTCGAGATCCTCGACGCGTCGCACGTCCCGTTCCGCGCGGGCACCGGAGGTTCCTAGGCCCAGGTTCGGTCGCCGTCAGCTGTTGCGCCCTCGCGCATCCACCGGCCACCGGTCGACCAGCCGGCCATCGCGCGCGACGACGTACTCGTCAACGAGATTGACGACCGGGCACACGTGGTTGGGGATGACCCAGACGATCGCGCCGATCGCGGGCCGGCTGCCGCCGTCGACGACCTCGATCACCCCGTGGTGGTCGAAGACCCGTGCCACCACCGGTTCGCCATGGCCGAGCACGGCGCCGTGGCCGGAGAGGTACGGCGCGACATCCTTGCCCAGGATCTTGGCCCCGGCGTCGATGATGAATCCCCCTTCCGTGCCGTGGCTGACCACGGTCGTCGCCACGGCCAGCGCGATCGCGTCGAGCGGCTGACCGGCGAGTGCGGCCTGCTGGCGATCGCCGAAGATGTACGACCCAGGTCGCTCCTCGGTGACCGGGCCGCGGGCGGACAGTGCGGCGGTCGGCGTCGAGCCCGCGCTGACCACCCTTGGCTCGATGCCTTCGGCGCGGAGCGAATCGGCCGCCGTGGCGAGCCCGGAGACTTCGTCGTCGGCGGCGCCGGCCCGTGCCGTGCTGCCCGCGTAGCCATGGCCGCCGTGGGTGAAGACGCCGGTGACCTCCAGGCCCAGGCCCTGGCAGTGCCGCGCCAGCGCCCCGGCTTCGGATGGATGGGCGCCGCTCCGCCGGCCGCCGCAGTCGACCTCCACGACGACCCGTGGCTGCCGGGTCGCTCCCCGCACGGCCGAGGCGACCGATTCCGCGCCGGTCACCGAATCGACGCCCACGGACAGGCTGCAGCGCTCGGCGAGGCGACGGAGCCGCTCGGCCTTCGTGCCGGCGGCGATGATCGGATAGGCCACGAACAGGTCGTCGACGCCGCCGTCTGCGAAGACTTCCGCCTCGCCGATCGTGGCGACCGTGAGCCCGGTTGCGCCCGCCGCGAGCTGGCGGCGACCGAATTCGAGGCTCTTGTGGGTCTTCGCGTGGGGACGCAGAGCGACACCCCGCTCACCGATCGCGGCGGTCATGCGCGCGATGTTGGCCTCCACCCGGTCGAGGTCGACGACGACCGCCGGCGTCTCGATCCGGGCCAGCGCACTGGCATCGAGCCAGACCTGGTCCATGGCACCTCCTGAGCCGGATCGACGGCCTCGGCCGCCTCGTTCGTGGGAAGATACCGCCCGAGGCGTCTGGGCGGAGGGCTGGCCGCGGCTGGGGCTCCGCGGGGCTCGGTCCCCGAGCGGCAGGAAGGAGTCGGCGAGACCATGAGCATCTCCGTTCCGAAGGGCCTGGCGCTCGAATCCATCGCCGAGCTGGACCCGGTTCTGTGGGAGGCGATGCGCGGCGAGCGCCGGCGCCAGCACGACAAGATCGAGTTGATTGCGAGCGAGAACTACGTGTCCGCGGCCGTGATGGAGGCCCAGGGCTCCTGGCTGACCAACAAGTACGCCGAGGGGTTGCCGGGCAAGCGCTATTACGGCGGTTGCGAGTTCGTCGACGTCGCCGAGCGACTCGCCCAGGAGCGTGCCCTCGCCCTGTACCCGGGCGCCGAGCACGTGAACGTCCAGCCGCATTCGGGCGCCCAGGCCAACATGGCCGCCTACTTCAGCGTGATCGAGCCGGGCGACCGGATCCTGGGTATGAACCTGGCGCACGGCGGCCACCTGACCCACGGGATGGCCCTGAACTTCTCGGGCAGGCTCTACGAGGTCCACGCGTACGGCGTTCGCCAGGACACGGAGCGGGTGGACTACGACGCGATGGCGGCCCAGGCGAAGGAGGTCCGACCCAAGGTGATCGTGGGCGGTGCCTCGGCCTACTCGCGCACCTGGGAATTCGAGCGAATGGCGGAGATCGCCCGCGACGTCGGCGCGGTGCTGTTCGTCGACATGGCCCACGTCGCCGGACTGGTCGCCGCCGGCGTCCATCCCAGCCCCTTCCCCCACGCCGACATCGTCACCACGACCACCCACAAGACCCTTCGCGGCCCGCGGGGAGGGATGCTGTTCAGCCGGCGCGACCTGCCGTCGTGGCTGGACGCCGCCCGGTTCCCGGCGGTCAAGGGCGGCGCGACCGCAGGCTCCCTTGGGGCCTCGATCGACCGGAACGTCTTCCCGGGAACGCAGGGCGGGCCGCTCATGCAGGTCATCGCCGCCAAGGCCGTCGCCTTCAAGCTGGCGGCGGAAGCGACGTTTCGCGAGGACCAGCGCCGGACGGTCGAGAACGCCATGGTCATGGCCGAGACCCTGTCCGGGCTGGGCGCCCGCGTCGTTTCCGGCGGCACCGACAACCACCTGATGCTCGTGGACGTGACCCCGCTAGGGGTGACCGGCAAGGAGGCCGAGCACCTGCTCGACGAGATCGGGATCACGGTCAACAAGAACGCCATCCCGTTCGACACGCTGCCCCCGAACACCGCGTCAGGGATCCGGATCGGCACCCCGGCCACGACCTCGCGCGGCTTCGGTCCAGACGAGATGCGCTCCGTCGGCCGGATCATCATCGAGGCGATTCGCGAGCGGTCCGATCCCGCCGTCCAGGCTCGGCTGGCGGGCGAGGTCCGCGACATCGTCAGCCACTTCCCGGTCCCGGGCCTGCCGGCCGCGTGAGGCGGGCTCGGACGCGATGACCCTGATCGCCAACATCGGGGGCGCCGTCGAGTCCATCGTCGTCGCGTTCATTGCCGCGGCGCTGCTGTCGCTGGTCCTGACGCCGCTCGTTCGCCGCGTGGTCGTGCGCTACGAGATCGTCGACAAGCCCTCGGCTCGCCGGATCAACACCGTGCCGGTTCCCCGGTCGGGCGGGCTGGCCGTCTCCGCCGCATTCCTGCTCGTCGTGGCCGTCTTCCTGGTGGTGAACGGCGCGGTCGGCCTCGTTCCAGTGCCGGCGACCTTCAAGTCATCCGGCGCGATCGCGCTGCTGCTGGGCGGGGCCGTCGCGGCGACGCTGGGTGCCATCGACGACATGTTCGACCTGCGGGCCCGCTGGCAGCTGGCCGGGCAGCTCGCCCTGGCGCTCGGCGCGGTCGCCCTCGGGATCGTGATCAGCTTCGTGAACAACCCGTTCGGCGGGGGCGTGATCCATTTCGATGGAGCCTTTGCCGCTGGCTTCGCGATCTTCTGGATCATCGGCATGATCAACAGCATCAACTGGATCGACGGCCTCGACGGGCTGTCATCCGGCGTGGCGCTGATCGCGGCGGTCACCCTCGGGCTGATCAGCCTCACGACCCAGGTCGGCCAGCCGCTCATCGCGGTCCTCTGCTTCGCGCTGGCCGGGGCGCTCCTCGGGTTCCTTCGCTGGAACTTCCATCCCGCGGCGATCTTCGCCGGGACGAGCGGCGTCCAGTTCGTTGGCTACACCCTGGCGGTCCTGTCGGTCCTGGGCACGGCGAAGGTCGCGGTCGCGCTGCTCGTGCTGGGCGTCCCGATCATCGACACCTTCTGGATCATCGTCCGACGCGTGTCGCAGGGGCGCTCGCCGTTCACGCCAGACCGATCGCATATC
>JAXDKX010000207.1:0-7809 GCA_034666905.1 Chloroflexota bacterium
ATGTACGGCACGGACCATGCGGTGCCGACCCCGCGGCTCGCGGACCTCGTGGACGCGGTCAACCGCGCTGACGCCGGTGTCGAGGTCCGCCTCGAGACCCTGGCCGATTACGCGGCCCGCCCCGAGATCGATGAGCGGCCGGCTCGCCACTGGACCGGTGAGCTGCGCTCCGGGGCCAGGGCGAACATGCTGATGGGGGTCAGCTCGGCCAGGATCGACCTGAAGGCCGCCTGCGCGCGCGCCGAGCGGTTGCTCGAGCGGTATGCCGAGCCGCTCACCGCACTGCACGGTGGCGACTGGCCGGAACGCCTGCTCGAGCTGGCGTGGCGGCGCGTGGTCGACAACTCCGCCCACGACTCGATTTGCGGGTGCTCGCACGACGAGGTCGTGGCCCAGGTCCTCGTCCGCTTCGCCGAGGCGGAGCAGATCGGCCGCGGGATCGTGACCGCCACGGCAAGAATCATCGCCACGCGAGTCCCGGTCGGCAGCTGGGCGATCGTCAACCCGTCGCCGACGGCCAGGACCGACCTGGTGACGCTCGACGTCTCGCTCCCTGAAGGGGTGGCCCTGGCCCTTTCCAACGACCGTCACCAGGTGGCCGTCCAGGAGCTCGCGCGGAAGGAACCCGTGATCGCGCGGATCCGGTTGCGCGGCGATGCGGTCGCCGAGCTCCTGCGACGACGGCGGCATGGCCGCGAGCTGTTCGGGCGCCAGCTCAACGGATCCCGCATCGAACCCGATGGCGAGATCCCGACGGTCACCTTGCTCGTGGACGATGTCGGCGACCCACCCGAGCTGGACGTTGACGCGCTCCTCGACGCGGTCGTGACGTCGACCGAGCGCGCCCCGGCGACGCTCTGGGAGCTGGTCGTCCTGGCCCCCGACCGGCGCCAGGTCGTCGTACAGGTCGCCGCGCCGCCGCTCGGCTGGTCGACCGTGGCCATGGGGCATCTCCCGGCCGAGGGCGCGGGCGGCACGCCCGTCAGCGCCAGGCCCGACATCGCGCCGGTGGAGGCCACCGGATCGTCGCTGTCGAACGGCCTCGTCGAGGTAACCGTCGATCGCGATGGGACAGCCACGCTCCGCGGCAGCGGCACCGAGCTGGTTGGTGTCGGGCGTCTCGTGGACGGCGGGGATTTCGGCGACAGCTACAACTACGGCCCCCCGGTCGGCGATCGGCTCGTGGAGGTCCCGCGCAACGTTTCGGTCGCGAGGACGGCGGCCGGGCCACTCCTCGGTGAGCTCGTCGTCAGGCGCCGCTACGACTGGCCGGTCGGGGTCGAGTCGACGGGCTCGGCACGGACCGACGCCACGGTCGAGACCGAGGTGACGACCACGCTAGAGCTCCGGGCCGGCGAGCCGTTCGTGCGTGTGCGGGTCGAGTTCGAGAACCGATCGCGCGACCACCGGCTCCGCTGGCATGTGCCACTCCCATCGCCCGCCGTCGTCTCGGCCGCGGAGGGACAATTTGCGGTAGTCGAGCGTGGCCTGGTGATGGAAGGCGGCCATGGCGAGGTCCCGCTGCCGACCTACCCGGCGCGCGGATTCGTTCATGCGGCCGGTGTGACGGTCCTGCTCGATCACCTCGCGGAGTACGAGCTGGTGGACGACGGCCGCGAGCTCGCGCTCACGGTGCTGCGCTCGTTCGGGTTGATCAGTCGCAACGCCAACCCCTACCGCGAGGATCCAGCCGGCCCCGAGGTGCCTGTGCCCGACGGACAGATGCTCGGAGCGACGAGGTTCGGGTTCGCGATCTTCCCTCACGCGGGCGGCTGGTCGGAGGCCGGCGTCCTGGCGGCGGCAGAGCGGTACCAGCATCCGCTGCTGGCGGTGCGCGGGGCGTCTCGCGAGACGTCGACCAACGCGAAGAGCGCAATCGGCCTCATCGTCGAGGGCTCCGGCGTCGTGCTGAGCTCCCTCCGCCGGCGGTCCGACTGGCTGGAGCTGCGACTCGTCGCCGAGCACGCGACACCCACCGAGGCCATGGTCCGCGGGGACTTCCGCGAGGCACTCGTCGTCGATCTTCTCGGCCGCGAAGGATCGTTGCTCGCCTGCCCAGATTCCGTCCTTCGCCTGCCGCTCGACGCCTGGGAGATCGCGACTGTTCGCCTTCGCTGACCGCTGGCGGGTCAGCCGCGAGCTTGTCCGCGCGGAGCGTCGCGAACCGGAGACCAGTTCCAGTGCACGTCGTCCTCTTCCTGGACGCCCCGGGGCCACCGGAGGTCTCCGCGGAAGGGCAGGAACCCGTCCCCGAACGAGAAGGTCGCCCGACCGACGCGGATGTCCAGGACGCGGACCACGACGGCCACGGCTCCCGTGACGATCGCCGGCAGCCACCCGAACAAGGCAAGGACCGGCGCAGCCGCCAGGAACGCCCAGAGCATGGGGCGGACCAGCTCGCGGGCCGGCGGGAGGACGAAGGCCGGGACATCGGGATGCGCCGCCGGTTGGGCGGCAGGTCCGGGCGCCGTCGGTCGATGGCTCACGATCGGAGATCGCAGCCGGGCCTCAGGCCGGAAGAGGACGTCGACCCGGTCCGGGTCGGTGTCCGCATCCTGTCGCGACAGCGGCGGTTGATCCATGCGTCGTGCCTGTCGACTGAGCCCCGGGCTCGATCCCGGACCAGGCGCAAAGTATAGAACCGGCTGCAAGGAGGGCCGATCGGCCCACAGGTCAGCTCGGCTTGAGATCGGGATTCGGGAGGGCCGCGTCGGTCACCAGGTGGAGCAGCTCGTGGTACGACGCGATGAACGCGCGAAGGGTCCGAACCGTGGGCGGGAAGGCGTCGAACTCGGCCGGCGTCAGGGCATCCGGCTCGTAGGCACGCACGAAATCGGGGAAGTGGCGCTCCAGCTCATGCACGATCGAAGGGTCGACCGGCGTATCCATCCGCGGCCGGACGTCCACCGAGGATGCATTGAATCGTCGCTGCCAGCTCGATGGCAGCGTGATCACGACGTCGCCCCCGATCAGCTCCGACCAGTGGTAGTGGTGGCGGATCGCGGCGCCCAGCAGCCGGGCCTTGAACCCGCGCTCACGGAACAGGCCGTAGGCACGCTTGAACACGGCAACGCCGGACCAGGGAAGGGCGGCCGGATCCGCAACGACCCCGTCGCGCTCGGTCTGGACACGCAGCCAGTCCTCGATCCTGCCCATCATCAGGGTCACGACGGGACCCATTCGATCGATCGGCTGGCCGCCCGCCGTGCGCTGGCGCAGGCCCCGCTCGATCGCCTCCGCGGCGGCAAGCGCCTGGGAGACCGTGAAGCAGACGGTCACGTTGACGCTGATGCCGGCCGCGGTTGCCGCTTCGATGCCTTCGAGCCCGGCCGATGTCGCCGGGAACTTCACGATGATGTTCGGCGCCAGCGTCTCGAAATGCCGCGCCTGCGCCAGCATTCGATCGGCGGATCCGTAGTGCGTCGGATCCGTCTGGACAGACAGTCGACCCTGGCGTCCTTCGTGCGCCGCGAAGGTTGGCTCGAGCAGGCGGGCACCCTGCACGGACATCTCGTCGACGATGGCCCAGGCCAGGTCGACCTCGCTCCACGCGGGGTGTTCCCGGCCGAGCTCGTGCACGCGGTCTCGCCACTGGCCGGGCGCCTTCTTCCAGACGTCGGTCACGATGGTCGGGTTCGCCGTCGCACCGGTCGCCCCGAAGCTGATGGCGTACTCGAGCTCGTCGATCGCGCACGAGTCGTTCCAGATGTCCGTGGCGGTCGTCGCAATCGTCCGGCCGAGCGGACTGGCCGCAAGCGACGGCTGCGAGCCGATGGCCACCGTGCTCAAGGTCGTCCTCCAGCAATCCCGCGCGTTGACGGCGCCGCGATTGACAGCGCCTCGCACGATGGTACCCGCCGTCCGCGGTCAGGGATCGCACGCACCCAGCACCAGGGAGACCCATTGAGCGCGCTCGACAGCCTCGTACCGGATCTTCGTCTCCGTCTCAGGCGGCCGGGTGACGCCCTGCCCGGGACGTTGGTTGGCACGGTGCCGATCCTCTGGAACAACGTCGACGTCCCGGAGCTGCGGCTGGGGACCACCGCGGAGACGCTCCTCGACGAGATCGCCCGCCTCGGCTACGACGGCACCCAGCTCGGGCTGGGATTCCCTGAGGGGGACGAGCTCCTGACGGCCCTGGCCGCACGAGGCCTTCGGCTCGCCGAGGTCTATGCCGCCCTCCCGGCGACTGCCGAGGGCATGGGCGCCGATGCCCTCGACGTGGGCCGCGAGCGGCTGCGGCTCCTGCACATCGGCGGTGGGGACGTCCTGTGCGTGGCGCTCGACGGTTCCGCGGAGCGCGAGGACCGGGCCGGTCGAGCGAACGAACCCGGTACGCCTCGACTCTCCGATCGCGCGTGGGACGGCCTCGCGGCCGTGCTGCACACCCTGGCCGACGAGACGATCGGGGCTGGCCATCGCCTGGCGTTCCACCCGCACGCCGCCACGTTCGTCGAGACGCCCGACGAGGTCGATCGCCTCGTGGCCCTGACCGACGCTGAACGGGTCGGGATCTGCCTCGACGTTGGGCACTATCTCGTGGGCGGCGGCGATCCCGTCGAGGCACTCCGCCGCCTTGGCTCGCGAGTCACGCATGTCCATCTCAAGGATGTCGACCCGGCCGTGCTTGCCGCGTTGCGCAGCGGTGCGCTGGCTGGGTTCGAGCGTGCGGTGCGGGCCCGCGTGTTCACTGAGCTTGGAGCCGGCGTGCTTGACCTGCTCGGCTGCCTGCGAGCCCTGGCAGACCGGGACTACGCGGGCTGGCTGATGGTCGAGCAGGACAGCAGCTGGTCGCCGCCATCGGAGGCGGCCGCGATCGGACGCCGCGTCCTGGCGCTCGCGCTGGCCGTCGTGGGATCGGAGCGGCCGCAACCGTTGACAGCTGACGGGAGCGCGCCCTAGTCTCCGGGTCTGAATGGCAACCCGCCGTTCGGCCTCTGCGTCCAACCGCAACCTTGCGGCCGCCGCAGAGACTCCGGCCTGAGCGAAAGAGCATCGATCGTTCCCACTGGGAGGGGAACCCGAGAGCCTCGGACCCGGACCGGAAGAGGAGGAGATCGGGCAGAACCGAAAGTGCCTTGTCGTCGTTTCCGTCCGTTCGCGGGCCGCACGTGGCGACCCGAGCCGGACCCCTGTGGAGGTGGTCGATGAATCGATCGCTTAGAGTCCTTTCCCTGTTCATGACGACCGCGCTCGTCCTCGCCGCGTGCAGTTCGGGCACAGCAACCAACGCGCCCGCGGAATCTGCCGCGGCATCAGCCGGAGCCAGCGCAGCCGAAAGCGCTGCCGCTGGGAGCCCCGCCGCCGGCGGCAGCATCACGGTCACCTCGCTGTGGGGCGGCAGTGAGCAGGACGCGTTCCAGAAGGTCCTCGACGGATTCCAGGCCGCGACCGGGATCACGGCGACCTACCAGGCCCAGCGAACCGATTACGCGACGGTCCTCCAGACCAAGATCACGAGCGGCAGCCCGCCTGACGTCGCGATCATGCCGGGCCTCGGATTCCTCCGTCAGTTCGCCCGCTCGGGCGGCCTGAAGAAGGTCAGCGACCTCGGGATCGATCCGGCCAGCCTCGCGGCGAACTACCCACCCGGCATCCTCGATCCGGGCATGGTCGACGGCGAGCTCTACGGGATCATGGTCAAGTTCAACAGCAAGAGCACCGTCTGGTACCGGCCGGACGTCTTCACCAAGGACACCATCTCGGTTCCCAAGACCTGGGATGAGTTCAAGGCAGCTCTTGACGCACTGCAGGCGAAGGGCGAAAAGACGCCACTCGCGCTCGGCGCCAAGGATGCCTGGACCCTCACCGACTGGTTCGAGGAGGTCTACCTCCGCCAGGCCGGCCCCGACGCGTACAAGAAGCTCTTCAGCGCCGACGGCGACTGGACCGATCCCACAGTGGCGACCGCCATCAATGCGATGAAGGAAGTCCTGAACGAGAAGTACGTCACCGGTGGAATCAAGGGTGCGCTCGGCACCAGCTTCACCGACGGCATCGCCGAAGCCTTCAGCGCCACCCCGAAGGCCGTGGTCTACTTCGAGGGCGGATTCGTGGGCGGCATTGCGACCGGCCAGACGAACACCGCGCTCAAGCCCGGCGAGACCATCGACTGGTTCGACTTCCCGTCCTTCGCCAGCGGCGCGGGCACCGGGGCAGCCGAGATCGGCGGCGACGAAATCGCGGCGCTGACGACCAACCCGGGTGTCAAGGAGTTCATCCAGTACATGACCACGGCTGACGCCGGGACGATCTGGGCCAAGACGGGCGCGATCATCTCACCGGTCAAGGCCGTCGCGGCAGACGCCTATCCAACCGATCTGGCCAAGAAGGAAGCGGCCCAGGTCGCAGGCGCAACAGCAGTCGTCTACGACGGCTCCGACACCCTGCCGGCAGCGGCGCCCGACATGGGCGCGATGCTGCAGAACGCGATCCAGGGACAGGACCTCACCGGTCTCCTGAGCACGTTCAATGACGGGGTCAAGGCCGCGTGGGCCGGAGAGAAGTGATCACAACCGCCTAGGCTATCGACGACGCGGGCGGGCCACCGGCCCGTCCGCGTTTCGCGTTCTTGGGAGGCATGCCCGTGGCCGCACAACCGCACCCAGCCGCCAGCGGAACGAGCGTCCGATTCGAGCGCACCAAGCCGCTCGTGGTGGCGATCTTCCTGTTGCCTGCGGCCATCCTGCTCATTGTCTTCATGGTCTATCCGGTGCTCTACACGCTCCGCTTGAGCATCGATCGCGGCCTGGGTGGCAACTTCACGAGAATCGTCGGGCTCGACAATTACGCCAGCCTGTTCAAGGACCCGACGTTCATCCAGGCCATCGTCAACAACCTGTTGTGGATCGTCTTCTACACGGGCTTCGTGATTGGCCTGGGCCTCATGATCGCGGTCGTGGCGATGCGCGTGCGCTACGAGACCGTCATCAAGGCGATCGTCTTCCTGCCGATGGCGATTGCCGCCACGGCGCTCGCCGTCATCTGGGAGTTCGTCTACCAGCCCGATCCAAGCGTCGGCCTGCTCAACGCGATCATCGGGTTCTTCCACGGACCCGCGCTCTCGTGGCTGGGCGACCAGAGCCTCGTCAACGCAGCCCTGATCACCGTTGGGATCTGGGGCTCGACCGGCTTCGCGACCGTGATCCTGTCGGCCGCGCTGAAGGGCATTCCGACCGAGGTCCTGGAGGCTGCCCGGACGGACGGTGCGAATGAGTTCCAGATCTTCTACCGGATCATCGTCCCGATGGTCAGCCTGCCGATCTCCGTGCTGGCCGTGACGCTCACCGTCAACGTCATCAAGCTCTTCGACATCCCCTACGTGATGACCCACGGCGGACCGGGCACGTCGAGCCGCGTGATCGCGTTCCAGATGTACATCCAGGGATTCAATTCCGGCCAGTTCGGGCAGGCCGCCGCGGTCGCGGTGGTGATGCTGATCATCATGATCCCGATCATGGCCTTCAACATTCGGCGCTTCCGCACGTCGGCGGTGGTCTGATGAGCACGAACGTCGACGCTCGCGCGGTCCCGCGCACAGCCACCGAGACCATCAGCGCCCGAATCGTCCGGAACCTCGGCCGGACGCCGATCCACATCGCGATGGCCATCGTCGCCATCATCTGGCTCGCACCGACGATCGGCCTCCTGGTCACCTCGTTCCGACCGCGGTCCGATATCCAGTCGACGGGCTGGTGGGACATCCTGGCCACCCTTCGCCTGACGTTCGCGAACTACCAGGACGTCCTCTCGGGCAAGGGCATGGGCTCTGCCTTCCTGAACAGCGTCATCATCTCGGTGCCCTCGACG
>JAXDKX010000208.1:0-6103 GCA_034666905.1 Chloroflexota bacterium
AAGCCAGCCATCGCCGTGCCCTGGATGAATCGCCGCCGGGAGACCCGTTGCGGCGAGGAGGGATCCTGCTCGTTCATGTGACTCCTTCGATCGTTCCCCGGACTTCGTGACGTCAAGCGGCTGAAGGCTGCGCCGGATCGTCGTGGACCACGAACGTATGATCCGGTGACCAGGTCAGCTGGACCGCCTCCCCCGGGGCCCACAGCTCGGACTTGGTAGCGCGCTCGACATTCTGCTCGTAGACCGTGATCTCTGCGCCTCCCCGCGCTTCGACAAGGTACTGCGTGCTCACCCCCAGGTAGGAGGCGTCGCGAACGACGCCCAGCAAATGATTGTGGCCGGCCGGGGGCTCGGCCTTGTCATCGTGCAGCCGGATCTTCTCCGGCCGGACCCCGACATTGACCGACGTGTCGTCGCCCACCAGCGCCCGTGGGGCACGGACCCGGCTGTCGTCGGCGAGAAGCACGGACGCATAGGTTCCGTCGCTCCCCTGAACCGTTCCCGGCAACAGGTTGCTGACGCCGAGAAAGCTCGCAACGAACCGGGTTGCCGGCCGCTCGTACAGGTTCTCCGGCTCACCGAGCTGCTCATAACGACCCTGGTTCATGACGGCGATCCGATCGGACATCGTCATCGCCTCCTCCTGGTCGTGGGTCACGTAGATGAACGTGATTCCGACCTCCTGCTCGATCCGCTTCAGCTCGACCTGCATCTGCTTGCGCAGCTTCAGGTCGAGCGCTCCCAGCGGCTCGTCGAGGAGGAGCACCTCGGGGCGGTTGATCAACGCGCGGGCGAGCGCGATCCGCTGCGCCTGCCCGCCGGAGATCTGGGTGGGCTTGCGCGTCTCGTAACCGGGCAGCTCGACGAGCTTGAGCATCTCGGTGACGCGGGACTTCACCTCGTCATTCTTCACGCCCTTGCGGCGCAGGCCGAAGGCGACGTTCTCGTAGATCGTCAGGTGTGGGAAGAGCGCGTAGTTCTGGAAGACCGTGTTGACGTTGCGCTTGTACGGCGGCAGCCAGGTGACGTCCTGGCCGTGGAGCTCGATCAGTCCGGACGTGGGCGCCTCGAAGCCGCCGATCATCCGAAGGGTCGTCGTCTTGCCGCAGCCGGATGGACCCAGGAGGCTGAAGAATTCGCCGTCCTGGACCTCGAGGTTGACGTGGTCGACGGCGATCGCCTCGCCGAACTTCTTGACGACCTCAACCAGCCTGACGTCGATCGAAGGCGCGGTCATTGGCACTCCGGATGCAGCAAGACTTGCCTGCCGTCGCCAGGCGGGGGTGAGGGCGAGAATATGGGCCGGGCGCTCCGGGTGTCAACAACGGCATCTCCGCACAAGGAACCTTCGTTCCGTGCGAGATTCGTCGCAGCCTGACCACATCGGCGCGGATTTCGCGAGCCGCGTGCCGACATCGGCGTCCGGGGCGCTCTCGGCAGGGCCGCGGTAGGATATCGACGCGTTCATCGTCAGAACGTCGCCTCCCCCACGAGACGCGAAGGGACCCGACCAGCCATGCCCACCCTCACCCACGACGCGGTGATCGAAGCGATGCGGACCGTCCAGGAGCCCGAGCTCGGGCGTGACCTGATCAGCCTCGACATGGTCAAGAACGTCGTCATCGACGGCGATGCGTTGAGCATGACCATCGAGCTCACGACCCCGGCCTGTCCGCTCAAGGACGAGATCGAGCGGAACACCCGCGCCGCGCTGACGGGGATCGGCGCCACCGGTGTTGCGATTGCCTGGGGCGCGATGGTCCGGCGCTCGCAACCGCGCCAGGCCGAGCAGCTGGTCCCGGGCGTCAAGAACATCGTGGCGGTCGCCTCGGGCAAGGGCGGCGTCGGCAAGAGCACGGTCAGCGTCAACCTGGCCGTCGCGCTCGCCCAGGCGGGCGCGTCCGTCGGGCTCCTCGACGGCGATATCACGGGCCCGAACATCCCGATGATGATGGGCCTCGAGGGCCAGCCGAAGGCCAGCGCGAACAACAAGATCACCCCGCTCGAGCGGTACGGCGTCAAGACGATCTCGATCCAGTTCTTCGTGCCGGAAGGCCAGCCGATCGTCTGGCGCGGGCCGCTGGTCGGCGGGGCGATCCAGCAGTTCCTCCGCGACGTGGACTGGGGCGATCTCGATTACCTCGTGATCGACCTGCCGCCTGGGACGTCCGACGCGCAGCTGACGCTGGCGCAGGCCGTTCCGATCTCCGGGGCCGTGCTGGTCACGACTCCGCAGGAAGTGTCGCTCGCCGACGTCGGCAAGGCATTGGCGATGTTCCAGCGACTCAGCGTCCCCGTGCTGGGCGTGGTCGAGAACATGACGGCGTTTGCGTGCCCCCACTGCGGAGAGCTGACCGAGATCTTCGGGCGCGGCGGCGGGGAGCGCTTCGCGAGCGCTCACGGATTGGAATACCTCGGCGGGATCCCGCTCGACGTCACCGTCCGCCAGGGTGGCGACGTCGGCGTGCCTGCGGTGGCACAGCGAGAGCCCGGGCCGGCCGCGAAGGCGCTGACTGCGGTAGCGCAGGCCGTCGCGGCCCGGCTGAGCGTCCGGGCGGCAAGCGCCGCGGCTCAACCGGTGTTGTCCATCTCCTGAGGCTCGGCCGGGCTGACCGTCATGGTCAGGCCCGGAACCGCGGGGCGGATCCACGGGCCCGCCGGTTCGCACAGCCGCTCCAGCTCTGCCCGCCGCGACGGCACGTAATGGACGATCCGTGCCGACCGCGCACGCGCCCGCGTCGCGAGGTCGATGGCTTCTTCCGCGGTCAGGTGGCCGCGCTCCGGATCGTCATGCGACGACAGCCGGAGGGCCGCCTCGACCAGCAGCAGGTCGGCGTCCCGGGCGAACGCGGTGACCGACTCGCTCGGGCCGGTGTCGCCCGTGTACACGAGTCGGGCGCCGTCCGGCGCAACGACGTCGAGGCCCCAGGCCGGGACGTAATGGCGGCCGCCTACGAAGGTGATCGTCAGCGGTCCGACGTTGAGCGGTTTGGCTGGATCGTATTCGGTGATCGCGTAGGCATCGTCGAAGAAGCCCGCCCGCTCCGAGATGGCATTCGCCAGCGCATCCATCCGGATTCGCCCGCCCGGTGGCAGGTGGACCGGCAGCGGCTTCGGGGCCGGCTCGCCCCACGGATAGAGGTACCTGAGGCCGGCCAGGTCCAGGTAGTGATCCGCGTGCATATGACCGACAACGACGGCGGCGAGGTCGAACGGATCCAGGACGTCCTGGAGGGCCCTGACAACGCCCTGGCCGACGTCGAGCAGGACGGCGGTGCCCTCCCACTCGACCAGGAACCCGGCGGCCGGCGAGTCGAGGTGCGGAGCCGCATTGGCATTCCCGAGCACGGTCATGCGGAGCCCACCCGTCGAAGTCGCGGTCATAAGGCGACATCGTAGGGCGTGCGCGGTCCGCCGAACGGATGCAGACGACGCCCGGAGGGTCAGGCGCGCGACACCCCGGCCGATCAAGATCGGCGATAGGTCCCAGTCAGGGTCGCATCGCCCAGGACATGCCCGGCCATTGCCGCCCGCAGGTCGTGCACTCCCGGCGTTCCGGTGATTTCCAGCACCGCGTCCAGCGCCGAGAGCGTGAACCGGTAGTGGTGGGTGCCGGACGGCGGGCATGGGCCACCGTACCCGCGCTTGCCGAAATCGTTGGTCCCCTGCGGCGGAGCGTCGGGCGAGGCGGAGATCCCCGCCGGGAGGCCGCCCGCGGGTGTGCCCGTCATGTCATAGACGAGCCAGTGGACGAAGTCCCGGGCATCGGGATCGGTGACGATCAGGACGAGCGCCTGCGTGTCCGTCGGAACGCCGGACCAGGCGAGGTCGGGCGAGGCGTTCTCGGCGTCGCAGGTGAAGCGGCGAGGGATGGCTTCGCGGTCGCGGAACGCGGTGCTGGTGAGGGTGAAGGGCTCGGGACTCATGGTCGCAACCTCCGAGGCTGTCGGGCTCGGCACGCCGGCCGATTCGGGGCCGGGCGCCGCCGTCGTGGCGATCGACGGGCCGGGCGATCCCGCGGCGCCCGTCGCCGTCGCCGTGCCGGTCGATGACGTGGCAGAACCGGCAGCAGGAGCCGTCGACGAGCAGCCGCTCAAGGCGAGTGCCACGCCAACGAGGGCGATCCTGACCGTGGTCCGCACGGTGTCCAGTATCCGTCAGCCGTTCGAAGTCGCCTCGTTGAGGACCTCGAGGAGGAATGCCGCGACTGCGAGGGCCGCGCGCGACCGGCCGAGCGGTCCGGTCAAAAAGACAACTCGACGAACCTCGCGCTCGCCAGAGGGCGTCGAAACCGCGACCGAGACGGCCATGTCGCCGGTGCGTGGTCGAGCCCGGACCGCCACGCCAACCTCGGCGCCGCCCAGTTCGCGCGCGCGTCGGGCGTATCTGACGAGGTCGTGGGCAGGCGAATCGTCGGCATCGTCGTCCTTCACCACGTCGGCGTTCGTCGGCGGACTGCCGTCGCCATGGGCGAGGGCGGCTGGCGCGTCGGGAGAGATCATCTCGTCGAAACGCAGCCATTGCGCGTCTGCGAACAGGACCGCCAGGCTCCCGCCGGTCCCGATCTCGACTGCCCCAACGGTCCAGCCGAGCTCCCCGAGCCGGTCGCCGATCGCTTCGGCCCAGGTCGTTTCGCCGGTGGCCCAGACGTAGGAGCCGAGCTGCTCGAGGACCGCCTCAGCGGTCTCGTCCACGAGGTCGGCGGCCGGCCGGGTACCGTCAGCCCTGGCGGAGATCCGCACGTCGACCGCCTCGGTGCGGGCGTAGGTCGCCACGATCGGATTCTCGCGGCGGAGCAGCGATTCGCCGAGGACGTCGGCGACCTGCGATTCGCCGATCCCGGTGAGCCGGTAGGTCCGCGACGCCACCTCTGCCCCCACGCCGATGGCGACAAGCCGCGGCAAGGCGTGATCGGCCCACATGGGTCGCATCTCGCGCGGCGGACCGGGCAGCGCGACGATGACACGACCATCCGGGCGCACGACCAGCCAGCCAGGGGCCGTTCCATTCGGGTTCGGAAGGATCGTCGCTGACGGGATTCGCCATGCCTGCTTGAGGTTCAGCTCCGGGAAGGCCTGCCCGCGTCGGCTCCAGAGCTCCCGCAGCCAGGTTTCGATCTCGGGGTCGACGACGGGCTGCTCCCCGCACGCGGCAGCGATCGACTCCCGGGTCAGGTCGTCGGGCGTCGGTCCCAGGCCGCCGGTCGACACGACCAGGTCGGAGCGGGCGAGGCCGGAACGGAATGCGTCAGTGACCGCTTCGAGATCGTCCGGCAGCGCCGTCAGCCGTCCGACCCGGACGCCGGCCGCGGTCAGCGATCGCGCCAGCTCGCCCCCGTTCGTGTCGCGCGTGTCGCCGACGGTCAGCTCGCTCCCGATGCTCAGGAGCTCGGCGGTCAGGAGGCGGCGCGGCGGGCGTTCGGCCATCCCCGCAGGGTAGCGCGCGCCGATTGCCGCGGGGGCGGCCGGGAGGAGCCGGGCGGGAGGAGCCGGGCGGCCGGGCGGCGCTGGTATGATCGAGGTGACCCTCGCGCCTGTGCCGGCGCCCACTCCGAGCCGGAGCACGACCCTGGACGATCCAACCTCGGCCCCGCCACCTCAACGTCCGCCGCGTGGGCGCACGACGCCACTCGGGCTCCGCGCCCAGGTCATGGCCGTCAAGGAAGCCGTCATCGCCCTGGCCCGAGCCCATCTCGACCTGGCCCGAACGGAGGTCGGCGAGATTGCGGGCCGGGTTGCGCGGATGGTCGCGCTGGTGGCGCTGGCGATCGCCGTCCTCCTCCTCGCCTTGTTGCTCGCCATCATCGGGAGCTCGCTCTTCCTGGCCGAGTGGCTGCTGGGTTCGATGGGTTGGGGGATCCTGCACGGGATCCTGGCCGCCTTCGGCATCGCCATCGCAGCCGGACTCATCGCGGTCGGCGTGCCGGCCGGTCGAATCGCGCGTGCGTTCCTCATCGCGGTCGTCGTCGCACTGGCGATTGGCGGCGGGCTCGGGCTCGAGCTGCCGAACCAGTTCTACAGGGCGCTGGGGGAGTCACTCGGCCTCGCTGTCGCTACCGGCATCCGGCCACTGGTCGTCGGCATCCTCGTGGGCGCCGTCGTCG
>JAXDKX010000209.1:0-11794 GCA_034666905.1 Chloroflexota bacterium
AGCGACCCATCGCTGATGGCCGACTCGCGAAGCATGATCGACTCGGTGATCTCGAGAACCAGCGATGCGGGCTCGAGGCCCGTGGCCTCGAGGATGCCGGCGATCTCGGCGGCAAAGCCCGGCTCGATCGCCTGGCGCGGCGACACGTTCACGCTCATGGTCAGCCCTGGATGGCCGATCCCGAACTCCTTGAAGGCTCGCAGCTGACGGCAGGCCTCCGCGGTCACGAGCCGCCCGAGCGGGACGATGAGTCCGGTCTCCTCGGCAAGCGGGATGAAGGCCGTTGGTTGAACCAGGCCCTGCGTCGGGTGTCGCCAGCGCACGAGCGCCTCGAAGCCGACGATGCAGTTCGTGGCGAGCTGGACGATCGGCTGGTAGTGGATCTCGAACGCCTCGTCCGCGATGGCTGTTCGAAGCTCGGCCTCGGTCTCGAGCCGCCTTCGTGCCCGAATCCGCATCGACGGATCGAAGAGCGCGTGGCGTGCCTTGCCCTGCGCCTTTGCCGCGTACATCGCGGCGTCCGCGTGGGCGAGCAGGTCGTCGGCATCCGTTTCGGCACTGCTGGCGAGCGCGATCCCGATGCTCACGTCGATGACGATCGAGCGCCCTTCGAGGTCGATCGGGCGGCGCAGCTCGGCCGACAGCCGCTCCGCGGAGGCCATCGCGTCCTGGGCGTCCTCGACTCGATCGAGCAGGATCGTGAACTCATCTCCGCCCTGTCGGGCGGCGATATCGCCAGCGCGGATGGCGGTGGACAGCCGCCTGGCCACCTCGTTGAGGAGCCGGTCTCCGGCACGGTGGCCGAGCGAATCGTTGATGACCTTGAAGTCGTCGAGGTCCAGGAAAAGGATCGCGACCTTGGTTCCGCGCCGGCGCCGACCCCGGCGAGCGAGGGCTTGCTCGACGTGGTCGCGGAACAGGACCCGGTTGGCCAGCCCGGTCAGCGGGTCGTGCAGGGCGTCGTGCAGCAACTGCTCCTCGAGGCGCTTCTGCTCCGTCGTGTTCACGAGCAGACCCTGTGAGACGTGCCGCCCGCCGGCCGGTCCTTCCGTCATGGCGTAGGCCTCGTCGTGGACCCAGACCACCGCGCCGTCCCGTGCAACCATCCGGTAGTCGGCTCGCAGCGGGCGCTCGGTCGTCCAATGCTCGTGGTAGGCGGCGAGCGCCATTTCCCGGTCGTCCGGGTGGATCAGGCGCGGCCAGAGCTCCGGATCGTCGATGAATGCCTCCGGCGGATAGCCGACGATGGCTTCGATCTGGGCGCTCATGTACGCGAGGCGACCGCCATCCGAGACATCCGAATCGGCGATGTCGATGTAGACGGCAGCCGGCACGCGCTCGACGAGGAGGCGGTATCGCGAGTCCGCGTCGGCCCGCTGGACGAGGGCGTCCTCGAGGTCGTCTCGCGCCCGTCCCGACACGTCGAGGAGTTGTCCCCACTCATGGACCAGCAGCGTCTGGCGGAGGCCTGCGAGAAGGATCACGCCGAGGGCCGCCAGGTCGACCAACCCGATCCTCGGAGTGCTCAGGTGACGGATGACGATGAGTAGCGCACTCCCGAGCAATGCGACCAGGGGCAGGGCGCCGTGGAGCACAGCGGCGACCTGGCGAGAGCCGGCCGCCTGGGCAGCCTCGAACCTCCAGCTCGCGCCCCCGACACCGACGGCGATGATGCCGATCGAGAAGGCATAGTTCATGAGATCCCCTGCCGGCGGCAATGAAACGAGCGCCTGGCGAAGCCACACGACCCAGGCGACCCCCAGGACCGCAAAGCCGGCGAGGAGCAGGTAACCCCCGCTCAATCGGAGAGGGGCCCGGGTGGCCAGCAGCGCGACCAGGCCCGCGCCGGCGGTCGCCAGATGGAGGATCGGGTAGGCGACCGTGACGGCAGCGACGACCAGCCCCAGGTCCGCCAGCTGGATCTCGTACGCGGCGAGGATGGCTGCGCTGATCGCCAGGAAGATCGCGGCCGCGTCCAGGTAGACCGCCACCTCCTGGGCACGCCGCAGGCGGCCATGAACGGCAACGACGAGCGCCACGAAGACCGGCACGACGAGGAAGAGGTACCCGATATCGGACGGTGCCGGCACATTGAAGTAGCCGATGCCGATCTGGGCGTTCCAGCTGAGCTGCCCGAGCGCCCACGAGGCCGCACCGAGCGCGACGAGACCACGGAGCCATCGTTCCACACCCGCGGTCCGATACGCGCCGACCGCCGCGACAGCGGCGGCAAGCAGGCCCGCCACCGTCCAGTGGGCGTTCTCCCAGAGGACGACGTGACCGCCGACATCGAGCGCCGTCAGGGCCATCAGGATCCCGACGACGGGCAACCCGAGGCTCAGCAGGCCGCGCACGGTCAGTCGCGCCCACGGCGCGGACCAGGGAGTCAGACGTACCGCCAGTTCCACGCCTGCCACGCTAGGGCAGCCAACCGGCGCTGAGTACTAGGCGAACGTCCTATGCCAATCCGGCGTTGGCGAGACCCCGACCGGTGATTCGTCGAGCGCCCCGTGGAGCTCGGTCGAGTGCTCGCGGAGCCAGCGCCGCCAGGTCGCGTGATCGGGGCGGCGCGAGGCAACGAGCGCCCAGAAGCGCGGCCCATGACCGAACACGTGCAGGTGCGCGAGCTCGTGGATCACCACGGTCTCCAGCGCTTCGGACGGAGCCAGGATCAGCCGCCACGAAAACGCGAGCCGGCCCCGCCGCGAGGCGCTTCCCCAGCGCGTGCGTTGATCGCGGATGCTCACCGCCACAGGCGCGACCCCGAGCGCGGCCGCATGGCGCCCGATCTCGCGCTCGATGGCGACGCGGGCGCTCGTCTTGAGCCAGGCCTCCAGAACGGCTCCGATGGACCGGCGATCGGTGGGTGCAAGACGCACGATGAGCTCGTCCTCGGCGAGGCCACCAACACGCTCCACGCTCGAACGGCGGGCGCCAGGTCGTGCGGCCGCGACGCGCAATCGGTGGAGCTCACCCCGAAGCCGAAGCGTGGCACCGTCGCGCAGACCGCCTCGTGCCGCGAGCGCAGCCCGTTCGACCGCATGGCGATCGAGGTGCCGGCGGAGCCATGGCTCACGTTCGACGAGGAACGCCCGGACGTGCCGCTCGGGATCCGCCCAACCGCGGCGGCCGGGCGATGGAACGGTCACGACCACGCCTCGGTCGGGGTGGATGACGACCCGCAGGCCACGCGAGCGCGGCGACCGTCGCAGCGTGTAGTCGAGAGGTCCGCCGGGCAGTTGCAGGGAGGCGGCGATCTCGGTCACGTGCACCGTTCGATGGTGCCACGTCAAGGGGGGCTGCCGAGCGACCCTCTGCTACACTCCGCCTTCCGTGGGGCCATAGCTCAGCTGGAAGAGCACCTGCATGGCATGCAGGGGGTCCGGGGTTCGAGTCCCCGTGGCTCCACCACCGCGACGAGACCGCGAATCCCTCACCCCTCGCCGGCGCGGCGAGGGGTGACCTGTCCTCCGAGGACGAACGTGACCGAGACAACCGAGAGCCGCACCCGGACCGAGCGCTACGACCCCGCGTCCATCGAGCCGCGGTGGCAGGCTCGCTGGGCGGAGCTCGGCCTGTACGAGACCGACCTCTCGGACGAATCGCGGCCCAAGTACTACCTCCTGACGATGTACCCGTACCCGTCGGGCGACTTGCACATTGGCCACTGGTACATCGTGACCCCCAGCGACGCACTGGCACGCTTCCGCCGGATGCATGGTTACAACGTCTTTTTCCCGATCGGATTCGATGCGTTCGGCTTGCCTGCCGAGAACGCCGCCATCAGGAATGGCGGCCATCCGTTCACGTGGACGATGTCGAACATCGAGACGATGCGCCGGCAGTTCCGCACGATGGGCGCGACCTTCGCCTGGAACGCCGAGGTCGTCACCGCAGATCCGACGTATTACCGCTGGAACCAGTGGCTCTTCCTGCGCTTCCTGGAGGCGGGCCTCGCCTACCGAGCCCTGTCGACCGTGGACTGGTGCCCCAATGACGGGACGCTGGCGCGCGAGCAGGTCGAAGGCGCCGACCGGCATTGCTGGCGCTGCGGGGCGCTGGTCGAGAAGCGCGACCTGGAGCAGTGGTTCCTGCGCACGACCCGCTATGCCGACGAGCTGCTCGACTTTTCCGGGATCGACTGGCCCGAGCCGGTCAAGGTCATGCAATCCAACTGGATCGGTCGCTCCGACGGGGCCGAGATCGAGTTCGAGGTCGCACCCGATGGCCACCAGCCGGGCGGCGACAGGCTGCGCGTCTTCACGACCCGACCGGACACCCTGTTCGGCGCTACCTTCATGGTCCTTGCGCCGGAGCATCCGTTGGTCGCGCGACTCACCCATCCGGAACGGCAGGCCGAGGTCGAGGCGTACGTCGAGCAGGCCCGCCGGCGCACCGAGATCGACCGGCTCTCCACAGAACGGGAGAAAACCGGGATCGCGCTGGGTTCCGATGCGATCAACCCGGTCAACGGCGAGCGGATCCCGATCTTCGTTGCCGATTACGTGCTGGCCGGCTACGGGACTGGCGCGATCATGGCCGTCCCCGCGCATGACGAACGCGATTTCGCATTCGCGAGGAAGTTCGGGCTGCAGGTCCGTCGTGTCGTGGCAGCGCCGGGGCTCGACGCTCAGGCGCCGCTCGACAGCGCCTACATCGCGCACGCTTCCGACGAGCGGCTGGTGAACAGCGGTCGCTACGACGGCATGCCCGCCGATGAGGGTGGCAAGGCCATGGTCGCCTGGCTGGCCGAGACCGGGCGTGCCGAGCCGAAGGTCACCTACCGGCTGCGCGACTGGTTGATCAGCCGTCAACGCTACTGGGGCACCCCGATCCCGGTGATCTATTGCGAGCGCGACGGCATCGTTCCGGTGCCGGACGACCAGCTACCGGTCCTGCTGCCGGAAACCGTTGACTACGCCGGCAGCGGGGACAACCCGCTGAATCATGACGCGGCGTTCCTGGACGTGGTGTGCCCACGCTGCGGGCTCCCCGCGCGGCGCGAGACCGACACGATGGATACGTTCGTCGACTCGTCCTGGTACTGGTACCGCTACCTGTCACCGCACAAGGCGGACGGCCCCGTGGATCGCGCCATGGCGGACCGCTGGACGCCGGTCGACCAGTACACGGGTGGCGCCGAGCACGCCGTCATGCACCTGCTCTACAGCCGGTTCTTCATCAAGGCGATGGCCGACAGCGGCCTGATCCGCGACCGCGAGCCATTCAAGCGGCTCTTCAACCAGGGCCAGATCCTGGGCGCAGATGGCGAGCGAATGTCGAAGTCTCGAGGGAACGTCCAGGACCCCGATGAGCTGGTCCGGCGCTATGGCGCCGATACCGTCCGGTTGTTCCTGATGTTCATGGGCCCGTGGGACCAGGGGGGACCGTGGAGCCCGACCGGGATCGGTGGCGTCCATCGTTTCCTGAACCGGGTCTGGACGCTGGCCCTCGACCCCCATGGGCGGGAACCGGGCGATCCGGATGCTGGATCGCTGCCGGCCGGCCAATCCGCGGCGGACGCCCGGAGTGCCGCGCGTTCTGCGGCGCACCGGACGCTGCGCGATGTCTCCGCCGATTACGAGGCTTTCCACTTCAACACCATGATCGCCAAGCTGATGGAGCTGGCCAACACCCTCTTCCGCTATCGAGGGACGGAGATCGCCGGGGCTCCCGAGTGGGACGAGGCGATCCGCCTGCTGTTGCTGATGCTGGCACCGGCTGCGCCACACATCTCCGAGGAGCTGTGGAGCCGCCACCTGTCCGCCGCCGGCGAGCCGTGGAGCTCGATCCATACCCAGGCCTGGCCGGAGGTGGACCCGATCGCTGTCGTCGATGCGACCCGCGAAATCCCGGTCCAGGTGAATGGCAAGCTGCGCGACCGCGTCACCGTCGCTGCCGATGCCACGAACGCAGAGATCGAGGCGGCCGTGCTGGCGCGGGAGCGGATCGCATCCATCCTGGCCGGACGGACGCCGGACCGAATCGTCGTCGCCGGCGGTGGAAGGCTCGTCAACCTCGTCGTGCGATGACCGCCGATCGGCCGGGGGCAGACGCCGAACCGCAGACCGGCCCTGACGCGGCCGCCTTCGATCGACTCCTCGACGGGACGGCGCCAACAGTCGCAGCGGCCGCCCGCATGCTCCGGCTCACCGTCCTCGAGGCCCTTCCTGGCGCCATCGAATGGTTCGATCCGGGGAACGGGTTGCTCGCGATCGGCACCCGCCGATCGATGCGAGATCTCCTGTTTGCGATCATCCCGCACACGGCACATGTCAACCTGCAACTGGCCGACGGTGTCGACCTGCCGAACCCTGACGGCCGAATCGAGGGGACCGGAAAGCGCGTGCGCCACGTCAAGGTGCGCTCGGTTGACGACGCGCGCGCCGCCTGGTTGCAGACCGCGATCGTCGCGCAGGTGGTCCACCGCCGAGCCGGTGGCAGCTGAGGCCTCGGCGGCGTATTCGGACCGTCAAATCGAAGCCCCTCGCCTCTCCTCGGTCAGGAGTCCCAGTGGCGAGGGGCTTGCGAGGGTTTGTGGGCTCTCAACGGTCCATGAAGTGGGCCACCCATGGAACGGAACGTCTCCACGCTTGACTCGCCGGCGGACTATTGCAGGCTCCGGGCCATCCGGTGAGGATGAAAACCCTGCACGGTTGGACGTGGTCGCCCGTCAGGCTCCCAGCGTGACCCGCGCTTCTGGCGCTTCGACAGCTGGCGCCGTGCCCTTGGCTCGTGCCCGATGGCGGGCCGCCTTGGCCCGGTTGCCGCACGTCGCCATGTCGCACCAGCGCCGACGACCCGTTCGTGAGGTGTCGTAGAAGACCCATCGGCACGTGTCGCTGGCACAGATCCGGATCCGCTCCGGCTGGCCGGCGGTCAGTTCGCTGACAAGCGGGTCGGCGAGCCGGGCGAGCGCGTCATCGACCGGATCGCCCACGTGGCGGTGGTCGACGCTGCAGCCGTCAGGCGCTGCCACGAGCTCGATCACCTGTCGGGCATGGAGCGCCCGGTTCACGGTATCGAGGGCTCCTGAGCGCGGAGCGCGCTGCTCCGCGATCGATTCGGCGATCTCGCGCAGGGCCTTGCGCACGGCGTGGACGCGGGCCAGGTCGCGGGTCGCGGCCGCCGGCTGCGAGGCCACCTGTGCTCGTGCCCGGTCCGCTCCCTCGCGGTGGATGACCCCCCGATCCACGAACCAGGCCAGCGCCTCGTCGAGGCTCGCCAGGTGCTCGAGCGGGAAACCATCCTCCTGCTCCAGGGTGTTCAGGAAGTCGAATGTGTCGTCGAGGTCGACGCCATGGGCATGGCCTCGATCCGCGCTTGAAGTCGTCAATGTCAACATCTCAATAACCACTCTATCGCACTTGACAGGTTACGCGCAAGAGGATAAAGTAACCCACATCAACCAACAGAGCGGTTAGCTTCAGAAGGAGACCGGACATGGAAGCCATCTTCACGATCCTCGCCCTCGTCACCGGTCTCGCCGTACTTGGCGGAGTCTCGATCACCTGGGGCGTGGACTCTCGCGACGCCTATCCAGACGATCACCGGCGCTGAGCCGCATATCCCGCGGACAGCCGCAGATCCTCGAAGGAGCATCTCCATGAATCATCAGCTATACGCCTTTCTCGCGCTCGATCTCGCGCGTGAGCGGGCGCAGGAGGCCGACCGCTATCGCCAGGTCGCGCTCTTGAACGAGGGCAAGGCGTCCGGCGTCGCACGGCTTCGGCGGTCGCTCGCCCAGGCGATCGCGGCTGCCAGCCGGCTGGCGATCGGAATCGTTCGAAAGCTCGACAGCTGCATCGCCGACGACCTCGGTCGGTCCCTCGCCCCCTCGGAATAGCCGTTCGCCTCGGAGCGGGCATTGACAAAGGGCACGCGGTCGGAACGAATGCCTGACGTGGCGACAGGACCATCGCGTCGACCGCTCGAGCCCGCCTGGACCTAACATCAGGCGGGCTCTCCCGTTGTCATGGATAGGCCCCGTCTGCCATCTCCCGCTCACTGGCGCAAGGCAGGGCGCGTCCAGCGCTGCGGCGCACCACCCAACCAGGAGAACGCATATGAACAAGCGAGCCCTGATGCTTGGGAGCACAGCGCTCCTCACCGTGACCTTGCTCGGCACGGGCCTTGTCAGCGCGAATGCGCCAACCGACGATCGCGGCAAGTCGGCCGAGACACATACGTCGACCCAGGCGTGCGTCGCCCCCACGCCGACGCCGACGCCGGTCCCGGGCACGACGCCGACTCCCACGCCAACCCCGACGCCAACCCCGACGCCGACGCCGACGCCCACCCCGACGCCGACGCCCACCCCGACACCGGGCGCGACGCCGACACCGGGCGCAACGCCAGCCGCGACGCCGAAGCCGGCAAAGGTCTCCAAGTTCACCGCGCACGTCACGCCGAGCCATCCCTGCGGCACGATCCAGGTGCAGGCCAAGGTCGGTCATCCGACCCGCCACTCCACATTCACCGCGTGGGCCGTGGCCCATTTCTCCAGCGGCGACGTGACGGTCCAGCTCCGGCGATCCGGCAAGTCATTCGTCGCTCACGGCAAGATCCGCGTTCCGGCCAACCAGGCCGCGGGCCCGGTCCTGGTCGACGTGACGATCGTGTACGGCGGAGTCACGGAGCCAGTCATCACGAAGACGTCGCAGATCAAGGTCCACTAGCCGACCTGTTCTGCGGATCCATTTCGCGCACCGAGGCGCCGCCCGCAAGGGCGGCGCCTCAATGTCACAACTGGTTGAAATGAACACCCGGACCACGTCGCAGGTCGCAAGCCCCGAGCTGTTCGGCGTGCTCCTGGAACCACGGGCCGAGGCGATCGAGGCGGCCCGTGGGTCGGAGCAGGTGTTCCGGGCCCTCCTCGACCGGATCGATCTCGCTGCCGCCTTCGTCGATTGCGATGGCGCCGTGACGTTCGTCAACGATTACTTCCTCGACGCGACCGGGTGGACGCGCGACGCGCTCATCGGTCGCGACTTCTTCGAGGAATTCGCGCCCGCCGACCAGCGAACGATGCGACGGGAGTTCTTCGCGTCGTGCATGAGAACCGACACCGGGGCAGCGGCCCGTCTGACGGACTTCGTCACGTTCGATGGCTCGATCCGCCAGTTCAGCCTCACCACGACCGTCCTTCACGACACCGAAGGAAACGTCACCGGGATTGCCGGGATCGGTTCGGACGTCACCGCGCAGCGAGCCGTCGAAGGCGAGCGGGACCGCCTCATCACGGCCGTCGACCAGGCCGTCGAATCGATCCTCGTCATCGATGCCGACGGCTCCGTCGTCTACGCCAATCCGGCGGCGGCGCGGGCCGCCGGGCTCCGACCCGAGGAGGCCCGCGGGACGCGGCCCTATGAGCATCTGGAGGGTCGCCAGGCACGGGCGTTCCGTAAGGCGCTGAAGCGCGTCGCCTCCGCCGGCGTCGCCTGGTCCGGCGAGTGGCGACGCAAGGGTCCCGACGGCGAAGCACACCGCGAGGAGGTCACGATCTCGCCGGTCCGCGACTCCATGGGCGTCATTTCGAGCTTCGTCATCGTCGCCCATGACGTCACGGATCTTCGCGTGGCTGAGGCCGAGATCCGGGCCGCGCTCCAAGAGCGAGTCGAGATCGACGCGGCGTTGCGCAGGATCGGCCCGCGCGCCACGCTCGACGAGACGGCGCAGGCGATCTGCGACGAGATCATCCACCTGTCGGGTGTCGACTTCGCCGCGATCGATGCGTTCGAGGGACCCGAGTCACTGGTCGTCATCGGCGCCGCCGGTTCGCCCATCAGCCCAGGCGAGCACGTTCCAGCAGAGCGCGCGGCGACGCTCCGTGATCGGGCCGCGTCCGGCCCGTGGGCCGAAATGTGGCTGGATCGAACCGATGCGTTCGGCATGCGGCTATCTGCGGCCGGCATCCTGGCGGTGGCGATCTGCCCGATCGAGTCGGACGACGGCTCGGTTGGCCTGCTCTTCGCTGGCACGAGGTCAGCCGAATACGCCCACCATCTCGTCGAACGCCTTCCGGCCGTGGTCGAGTTCGCGAATACCGCGAAGGCGCTCCTCGGGCCGGGCCTCCAGGCCCGTCGGGACGAGGTCAAGCTGCGATCAGGGCTGGAATCGGTCATCGCGCGCGCGGCCTTCCATCCGGTCTTCCAGCCCATCGTCAACCTCGAGACCGGACAACCGATCGGCTACGAGGCTCTGACCAGATTCGATGACGGGACACCGCCTGACAGGGTCTTCGACGCCGCTCGGCGGACGGGCCTGGGCGACGTCCTGGAGACCGCTGCGCTCGAGGCCGCGATTCGGGACTCCGAAGATCTGCCGGTTGGTCCGTGGCTCAGCCTCAATGTCTCCCCGCGGTTCGCTGTGGGCGGCCGGCTGCCCATGATCCTCGGGCAGCGGACGAGACCGGTCGTCCTCGAGATCACCGAGCACGAGACGGTCGACGATTACCGCGTCCTTCGTGATGCCGTCGCCGCACTGGGCCCCGACGTTCGGATCGCGGTCGACGACGCCGGGAGCGGGATCGCCAACTTCAACCACCTGGTCGAGATGCGACCGGCGTTCATCAAGCTCGACATCAGCCTGATCCGGGGAGTCAACGCCGACCTCACGCGACAGGCGCTCATCGTCGGCCTGCGCCACTTTGCGCAAACGATCGGCCACACGATCATTGCCGAGGGCGTCGAGACACGAGCCGAGCGAACGACCCTCCGCGCCCTCGACATCGAGTACGGACAGGGCTACCTTCTGGGGCGCCCAGCCGAGGTCAGTGCATGGAAGCTTCCAGTGCGTCAGGGTCGTCGCCATCTCCGACTGGCGTGAGGCAGACGGCGCTCGAGCTCCTGCAGGCCGCGCTCCGCGCCGTTGAAGCCAAGGATCTTCCGGCCGTCCTCGCCCTCCTCGATGACGACTCCACACTGATCGATCCGCACTACCCGGTCCCGCGCATGGTCGGACGGGCCGCGATCACCGACGGACTGCGCTGGGCGTTCGGGACCATTGTCACCTTCCGCTTCGAGCTCGATCTCGCCTACGAGTCCGCGGATCGGCGACACGCAGCCGTCGAGGTGGACTGCCACCACGTTCTCCGCGGGGGCCGGGCGTTGGAGTTCCGGCAGGTGTTCGTGGCCGACGCGCAGGGCGGCACCATCTCGCGGTTGCAGGCCTATGAACCGTATGGTCCCGGCGGTCTGGTCGGGCTGGTTCTCAAGGTGACGCGTCTCGGCCGCCGGTTGCGTCGGCAGGGCCGGCGATAAGTCGCAGCCAAGGCCCGTTCGATACGGTTCGGCGACGAGGTCTCGCCCTCGTCAGAGGTGCCCCCAACGTACAAGGGAGAGATGACTGGCGGCAGGCCCGGACCAACCCTCAACAGCCGCAGGCCGTCTCCTTGTAGCCAAAGCTGACAGCATCGACGAGCACCGGCGCGGCCGACGAGGTGATGGTGACAAGGCGGTTCACATCCCCACCAGACCTCAGGCTGATCCTGGCCATCACGTGATCTGCCGCCCCAGTCGCGAGTGGCGGGGTGAGATACGTGCCCTGTTCTACTGCAGCTGTGATGTTGGTCGTGTCGTGCCAGTACGTGACCGTCCACGACGTGCCCGGCGCACCGGTCGCCTTGATCGTGAACTGGTCGGTCAGGCGGCCATCGTTCTGGATCGAGATCTCGAACGTGTAGAACGCACCATCCAGCTCGCTGAAGTTCTTGACTGTGACGTCCTGGTTGACACCCGTCGCGTTGTAGGTGTTGTCACCGACGAACGGGCCTGGGTTCGTGGTCGTCTTTCCC
>JAXDKX010000210.1:0-3147 GCA_034666905.1 Chloroflexota bacterium
ACTCGCTGCCAACCGACGCTTGACGACCAGGCGGCGCCATCGACGGCGATCTCCCCTTCGTCCCCGGCCAGCTCACCGGCCAGGATCTTGACCATCGTGCTCTTGCCGGCGCCGTTCGGCCCGGCCACGCCGAGGATCTCGCCGGGGCGCGCATCGAGGTCCAGCCCGCTGAGGGCGACGGTGTCGCCGTATCGCTTGCGCAGGCCTCGGATCGTGACACCCTTGGCGGCGAGCCCCGCAGCGTCGGGCACGATATCAGGGGCATCGTTCCCGACGGGGTCCGTCCGGGCGGGCCCGCCCACCTCGGCCGTCATCGCGCGAAGCGGCGGGTGACCTGGTCGAGGACAACGGCGCCGATCGTGACCGTGCCGAGCAGCATCTGCTGGGCGAACGTGTCGGCGCGGAGGACGGCCAGGCCGTTCGTCAGGATGGCCAGCAGCAGCGCCCCGAGCAGCGTGCCGATGATCGTCCCGCGTCCACCGGACAGGCTCGCACCGCCGATGATCACGGCCGCGAATACCGGGAACAGGAGGGACTGCCCGCCGCTCGGGCTGGCCGACCCGACGAACGCGAAGTCGAGGACTGCGGCCAGGCAGGCCATGAGCCCGCACAGGATGAACGCGAGGAACTTGTAGCGGCGCACGGGCAGGCGGGCGAGGACCGCCGCCTGCGGGTTGCCGCCGATCGCCTTCAGCCGGAAGCCGAACAGGGAGCGGCCCAGCAGGAAGGAGAAGAGGACGGCCGCTCCGAGCATCCAGAGGCCCTGCATCGGGACACCGAAGGGCAGGCTCTGGTTGGACAGGCCGGTGAAGAACGCGAGCTCAGCGGGGTCCAGGGCCCGGCCGGTGACCGGATAGGCAGGGTTGTACGTCTGCGTCTTGCCCAGGAACAGCGTGAACCCGAAGATCAAGGTGCTTGCACCGAGGGTCGCGATGAAGGACGGGACCTTGACGACGGTCGTGAAGAACCCGTTGAACAGCCCGACGGCGATGGCCACGGCGAAGGCAAGCACGATTGCCGCGAAGACCGAGAACCCGCCTTGCATCCAGCTGACCGCCATCACGGTGGCGCACAAGCCGTAGAGGGCGCCGAACGAGAGATCGATCTCGCCCACGACGATCACCATCGTCAGGCCCATCCCGACGATCGCGATCGTGCTCATCGCCCGGAGCAGGCCGAGCAGATTGGCGATCCCGATGAAGCGGCCTTCCGACAACACCGCGAACGCGCCACCGATCAGCAGCACGGCGATCAGCAGGCCACCGATCCGCGCGAGGCTGGTTCCGGCGAGGCGCAGCCGATCCTGGAGCGCGGGGCCGGTAGCCGGTTCGAGGGGCTTGATGTCGCTGCTCATCGCTCCGTCGTCGGATGCGGGGTTGCGCCTCGCATCGTGCCATGCGCGATGCGGGGAGGGAACGAGGAAGGGCCGGTCGCCCGGCCCTTCCTCGTGTATCGCGCCTGGCGGTTACCCGGCGTCGAGGATCGCCTGCAGGTCCTTGCGCGCCTGCGCTGAGTTCTCCTTGGTCACCGGCAGGAGCTCCTGCGAATTCGGCAGGACCTTGCCGTTCTTGAGGAACTCGGCGCAGGCAAGGGCACCGAATCCGGCCTGTTCCGACCACTTCTGGTCGAGAGCCGCCACCTGCGTGCCGGCGTCGATTGCGTCGAGCTGCCCGAGGCTGACGTTCCAGCCGATGGTGTTGATCGAACCTTCCTTGCCAGCTTCCTTGATCGCCCGGTAGGCATGCTCGGCCCCGATGTCGACGTTCTCGATGAACTGGACGGTCGGATTACCGGCGATGAACGCCTTGTAGGCGTCAAGGGTCTTGGCCGCGTCGAACGTCGTGGCGAGCGCGTTGGTCTCGTCGTTGAGGAACGTGGCGTCCGGGATGGCGGCCATGATCGTCGACTTGAAGAACTTCATGCGGCCCTGGGCCCAGAAGGCGGTGGGATCGCCACCGGACACCGCGAAGACCTTGAGGTCCTTCTTGTTGTCGGCCATCCACTTCAGGACGATGTTGGCGGCTTGCGTGCCTTCCTTCTCCGGGATCTGGGTGAAGTTCGTGAACTCGTTGCCGTTGGACGTCACGCCGACCGTGAAGACCGGGATGCCCTTGGCGAGCGTGGAGTTCGTGATGGCCGTGAAGGCGTTCGAATCAGGCGGCTCGATTGACAGGCAATCGACCTGGTCGGTGTTGATCAATGCCTCGATTTGTGCGATCTGGGCCGGCACGTCGATGCCCGATTCAGACACCGGAGCAATGGCCTGGCCGTTCATCGCCAGCGTCCCCTGAGCGTCGACGATGGTCTTGTCGTAGCCCGCCTTGTACTGGGCCGAGAAGAGCGGGATGCTGGCCGACTGGTAGCTGAAGACGTAGTTGATCTTGTCGCCACTGGTCAGCTTCGTCGCGATCCGCGGCGCCAAGGTGAACGTGCTGCCATCCTTGAGCGGCCCCGTTAGCGGGAAGCCGGCAGCAGCGGCGCTCGCGCTTGCCTCGGCCGAAGCCGGGGCCTGGCTGGCCGTCCCCGTCGAGGGTGCCGTCGTGGCGCTGGTCCCGCTGCTGCATGCCGCTGCCACGATGATCGCGGCGGTCATCAGGGCGAGCAGGCGCCGATCCTTGATCCGCATTTGTTCCTCCTCTGCCACACCCCGCTGCGCCACGCGCACGGGACCAAGGCGGCCCCATTGTCCAGACCCCATTGGGGGTTGTCAACGTTTCCAGAAAGGATTGTTCCTCGTTGCCGGCCGCTTCAGGGGTCAACGATCGGTGCGGTACCTGGCGATGAAATCCTCGTCCAGAACCCAGCCGAGACCGGGTCGGTCGGGCAGCGGGAACTCCCCGTCGATCAATGCCGGACGGTTCTCGATCATCTGCCAGAAGATCGGGTCGCGGGCGGGCGAGAAGGCCTCGACGTAGGTGCCGTGCGGCTGCGAGGCGAGCAGGTGGGACGCGACCTGCGCCTCCTCGTGGTGGCCAAGCTGGACGTCGAACGAGGCGGCAAGTGCCGCGATCCGGCGCCATTCGGAGGGACCTCCACCCCACGACGCGTCGTAGTTGCAGACGTCGATCGCTCCAGCAGCCATCATCTCGCGCATCCCGACGCGGCTGATCTCGCTTTGCCCGGCGGCAACGTCGACGTTGCCTCGCA
>JAXDKX010000211.1:0-3639 GCA_034666905.1 Chloroflexota bacterium
CCGGGGACCCTGCGGGTGCTGGCAAACGCGACGGTCGCACCGATCACGGAGGTCCCGCTGGCGGCCGACCGCCCAGCCACCGAGGACGACCCACGGCATGGCCTCGATCGCGGGCCGGTGATCCAGCCGAAGGCCGGCGCCTGAGCGCAGCCTCGCGTCCGCGTGTGACCATCGAACCCGAGAACGCCACGATCGCCTATCCGGGCGGCCTTCGCGCCCGCTGGCGGTGGGGCGGCAGCGGGTCGGGCCAGGCCGTGTTCGCGCTGTCGGAGGCCGGTGGAAACCTCGTTGATCTCGGCTCGCTGGTGGCCGAAGATCCCGAACCGCTGTGCCGGGCGGAGCTTCGGCTCGAGGGTCCGCGCGGTGCCTGGACCGCCCGATTCGCCTCACTCATCTACGACGTGCCGCGGGCGATCCACTGGGATTCGAGCTCGCTCTTCGTGGTCGCGTACGGATTCCACACGTTCGGGCTCGACGCGGCCGCCGGAGAGCTACGCTGGGAGCACCGATCGGCCACGCCGTTGATCGCGCTCCTCGGCAGCTCACGATTGGCGCACCTCCTCGTCCAGGCCGAGCTGGAGACCTTCGCGATCGAGCCGGACGGCACCGTCGCCTGGCGCGTCGCCCACTCCGACGTCGTGACGGCGGCGGAGCTCGTCGGCGGGAGGCTGATCCTGACCGGCTTCGATGGCCAGCTGAGCGCGCTCGATCCCGCGACAGGACGAACGCTCACCTGAAGGTGGTCTAGTCACGAGTCCGCTGTGGACGGACGGTGGATAACCCCGGCGATCGCCCACAAAGTGGTGGACGACGGTCATTGACCCCGGACGATCGCGCCACCTATCGTTTGCCGCAGCCCGGAGGGGCCGAACGATACTAATGGCTGAGATCGCCTCAAGGCCCATGTGTCGGGAAGGTTCCTTCGGGTCCTTTCATGTCCGGCGCGTATGATCGCCGCCGTGTCTCCCCTCGTTCCCCTGACCGCGGGCCTCGTCGCGCTCGCCATCGGCGCCTTCGTGCTGCGCTCGTACGGCCCGAGGTACCGCGTCGGACGGCTGCTGGCCTCGACACCAGCCGTCTCCATCGCCGAGGCGCGATCGCTCGCAACCGGTCGACCTCGCTACGTGCGCATCGAGGGCCGGATCGATTCCGAGACGGACTTCGAGGACGCGGCCCATCGTCCACTGGTCTTTCGCCGGACCCGCCTCCAGGTCCGCGACGGCGCGAACTGGGCAGATCTCGACGATCAGCGCGAACGGGTCCAATTCGAGATTCGCGAGGGCACCGATTCGATTGCCGTGGACGATGCCGCGCTCGATGTGGGTCTCGTGGTGATCGTGCGCGAGTCGGAGGGAACGGCCGCCGATGTCGCTGACCGGTTGCCGCCCGGCATCCCGCTCAACGCCGCTGCTCGCCTCCGCATCGAACAGATCTCGTCGGTCGAACACGCAACCGTGGTCGGCATCCCGCTGCTCGGCGCGCCGGGTCAACCGACGATCTCGGCCGGACTGGGGCGTCCGCTGATCCTGACCACGCTGGAACGGCCGGAAGCGATGCGGGTCCTCGCGGGTGGCGATACCCGCCGGCCGTTGGTGGCGCTGGCGTTGCTGATCGTTGGCGTGGCGCTGGTCGGCATCGCCCTGGCGTGGGCGCTCGTCGGGGCCGTTTCGTGACGCTTCGGGCAACGCTCGCCGCCGGTGCGATCGCAGCCGTGGCGTGGCTGGCCATCGCGGCCAGCGTGCTCGCCGCATCGCCGTCGCCAACCGCCGCGCCCGGAGGCGATCCACGCAGCTCCGGGCAGGGACCAGGCCTCGTGGGCGATCCTGCGTTCGCCCTCCTGGTGGTCGTGGCGATCGGGGTCGGCAGCGTGCTGGCCACGCTCGCCTACGTTCGTTTGACGGCTCACCAGAGAGATTGAAGCGACCCCGGACCATCGGCCTATTGGCAAGAACTGTGAGCTTGTTAGGCTCGGCGCATCAACTTCACATTTCCTCCATGGACGATGCCGACCACGCTCACTCCCCGCCCGCTCGACGCCACCCTGTCGGTCACGAAGGCCGCCAGGCTCCTCGGCGTCCACCCCAACACGATCAGGACCTGGAGTGACGCGGGCCGGCTGCGCTACTTCCGAATCAACTCACGCGGCGATCGGCGCTATCGGCTCGGCGACCTGCAGCGGTTCCTCGCGTCGGCCGAGATCGCCACCGCGGAGGCATTGCTGGCCCACACCACGGCTGCCGGCCGCCGGGTGGCGTCAACGACCGCCGTCCATGAGCCGGGTGCCGTCGGACGCTCGCTCAAGGAATCACCGGCCGACCCGCTCGCCGCCGAACGCCACCGCCTCGACCTTGCCGTCGCATCGACCCTGGCACGCCTGACAAGCCAGGCCGACGAGGTGAGCGCGGCGCTCGGAGCCGCCGCGGACGCCATTCGCGACGCGTACGGCCATCATCTCGTCGCGATCTGGGAATTGCGCAACGATCGACTCCATCCGGTCACGCTCGCCATCGCCAGCGGCAGCGGCAAGCCGCACCTGGCCGAGCTTCCGCGCGGCTTCGGGATCCTCGGCGCCGCGCTCGGAAAGGGCGGCGAGCGTGGTGGCAGCCCCGAGCAGGGCGTTCTCGTGCCCGATCTGCGGGATGGCTCCATCGTGCCCGTCGTCCCCGATGGCCGTCCCGAATTGGCGATCGCGATCCCCGGCCTCGCTGGGTGGTGGGGTGTCCTGCTGATCGTCGGCGAGACCGCCGGCTCGCTCGGGCCCCATGACGTGGATGCCGCTCGCAGCTTCGCCGACGGCCTCGGCGCGCTGGTCAGCGCCTCCGAGCGCACCGCCGAGATCGGCCACCTGCGCCACCGCGCCGAAGCCCTTCGCCGGGTCGCCAGCGATATCGGCAGCCGCCTCGACCTGAACCGGATCCTGACCGGGCTGGTCGACCACACGATGCTGCTGTTCGACGGCGACCGGGCCGCGGTCTTCCTCCAGCGCACGGGTGGGCAGGTCTCCGCCGAGGTCAGCCGCGGCCTCTCGACGAGCTATCTCGACAACGTCCGCGACTTCCGACCCGGCTCGCTGCCGGCGGCGGCCGTCGAGGCCAATCGACCCCTCTTCTCGGTGGGCTATCGAGACGACCCTCGCGGCGCGGGCATCCGCGCGGCGGTCGTCCAGGAAGGGTTCGACACCCTCTGCACGACGCCGCTCCGCGATGGTTCGACCCTCCTCGGAATGCTCAACATCTACCACGACCAGCCGCATCCGTGGACCGCGGCCGAGCTCGAGACGGTGGCCGAGCTTGCGGCCCAGGCAAGCGTCGCGATCCGGGCCGCCCAGGACTACGACCGGATGGCCACCTGGGCGGCCCAGCTGCAGTCGATCCAGCAGCTCGGCGTTCGGCTCAACCGGCTCAACGGCGTGACCGAGATCGGCATGGCCATCGCCACCGAGCTGCGCCAGCTGATCGACTATCACAACGTCCGGGTCTACCGCCTCGTTGGCCAGGAGCTGATGCCCGTGGCCATGCAGGGCCAGGTCGGCGAATACGTCGACGAGACCCCGGATCAGCTGCGAGTGACGATCGGCCAGGGGATCACCGGGTGGGTCGCCGCGAACCGGATCGCCCAGAACCTCGCGAACGCCGCGGC
>JAXDKX010000212.1:0-2701 GCA_034666905.1 Chloroflexota bacterium
GAGTCGCCCGAGGTCCGATAGAGCGTCTGTTTGATGGTCAGGACATCGGGATCGTCGGCGGCCTGGGTGATGAACCGCTCGACGGAGGCGGTGAACGATTCGTACGGGTGGTGGACCAGGATGTCACCGGCGCGGATCGCGGCGAAGACGTCGGCCGGCTCGTCCTCGTCCGGGGGGACCAGGCGGGGCGGCGTGACCGGCGTCCAGGACGCCGGCTTGAGGTCGGGGCGATCCAGATCGGCGATCGCCCACAGGCCGGTGAGATCGAGCATGCCGCTGATCTCGTAGCAATCGGCCTCCTCGAGGTCCAGGCCGCGCAGCAGCAGGCTGCGGGTGGCCGGCGGCATCGATCGCTCGACCTCGAGGCGCACGGCCTCGCCGAAACGGCGGCGCCGGAGCTCCTCCTCGATCGCCATCAACAGGTCGTCGGCTTCGTCCTCCTCGAGCGCCAGGTCCGCGTTGCGGGTGACCCGGAAGAGGTGGTGCTCCTCGACGATCATCCCGCTGAACAGCGCGTCGAGATTGGCCTCGATGACCTGGTCGATCAGCACGAATCGGGACGGCTCGACCTCGATCAGGCGCGGCAGGATCTGCGGAACCTTGACCCGTGCGAAGCGGCGCTCGCCGGTGTCCGGATCGCGGAGCCCGACGGCGATCGAGAGGCTCAGCGTCGAGATGTACGGAAACGGATGGCCCGGATCGACGGCCAGCGGCGTGAGGACCGGGAAGATCTCGTCGAGGAAGCGCTGTCGAAGGGTCTCGTGGTGCTCCGGGATCGCGTCGTAGTCGACCAGCTCGATCCCCTCGGACTTGAGCGACCGGCGGACCGCGACGTAGATCGCCGAATGCTCGGCGACCATGCCGAGGACGCGTTCGCGGACCACCATGAGCTGCTCTTCCGCCGTGCGGCCATCGGGTGACCGGGCGACCTTGCCCGCCTCCATCTGCTGGCGCAGGCCGGCCACCCGAACCTGGAAGAACTCGTCCAGATTGCCGGCGAAGATGGCCAGGAACTTGACCCGCTCCAGAAGCGGATTCCGCTCGTCTCGAGCCTCGTGCACCACGCGGGCATTGAAGTCCAGCCACGACAGCTCGCGGTTGAGGTAGGGCAGGGGAGCGCTTGGCGGTGCGACCCGCCGCTGTCGCGCGCGGACGGTCGCGGCGACGGTGGGAGCGCCGGATTCGATGGCAGCCATCGGCGGGTTGCTGGCTCCTGAAACGAGTTCGGGGATCGGTCGACCCGGCCGGCGAGAATAGCACGCGCTGGTGATCAGACCGGCTCCCGAGCGCTCGGCTAGTCCTCTGCGCGGTAGCGCCGTTCGCCGCTCAGGCTGTCGAGCCAGACCCGCATGTGCCGCCCGCTGGTGGGGTCGACGAAGACCTCCTCCGTGCGCTGGAAACGCGCTTCGAGCGACGCCTCCTGCGGCTCGCCGCCGCCCGGCCCGACCGGCAACCCGGCCCGTTCGGCGGCCTCCGAGCGATATCGGAACCGCTCCACGATGGCGGCCACGATCAGCACGAGCCCGACGATGACCAGCCACAGCCCCGAGATCGCCGTGGTGCCGCCGGCCGCGATCTCGACCAGGCCGCCAATGGCGATCAGGGAGCCGAAGACGACGACGAGCCCACGGCCGATGCCGCCCGAACCGCGCACGATCAGTCCTGCGTAACCGCGGGCGCCGACGCGTCCGGCTGGACGACTACCGCGGTCCCGTAGGCCACGATCTCGCTCATCGTCCCGGCCAGCTCGGAGCTGTCGAACCGCATCGACAGGACCGCGTTGGCCCCCGCCAGGGTCGCGTTCCGGACCAGCCGATCGAGCGCCTGGCGCCGGGTGTCCTCGAGCATGCTCGTGTATTCGTGGATCTCCCCACCGCCGAGCGAGCGCAGGCTGGCCATCACGTTGCCCCCGAGGCCGCGGCTGCGGACGACGAGGCCGAAGACCATCCCCTTGGATTCCATCACGCGGAAGCCGGTCAGGTACGGGGTCGTGACGACGATCATTCGTGCTCCTCATGGCGGGCGATGGACGGCCGGGGCGGGCGTGCCTCGCGGCGCTGCGAACACGCCGGGCACGGGCAGCGATCGCGCAGGAGGGCATACGTGTAGTAGCCGGTGTGGTGGCCATCGGCCCAGGTGGGCGCCATGGCGTACCCGCCGACCAGGGCAATGTCGACCAGGGTGGTCTGCTCGGTCGTGAGCGTTGGACCGCTGTCCAGCCAACCCGGCATGCCAGCCTCGCCGCGGCAGAAGGCGCACGGACAGAGCCAGCGGAGCGTGGTGGTGTCGTAGGCGGTCAGGTGGCCATCCGGCCATCTGATCTCCACCGTTCCGGCGCCGCGATTCGCATGGATCGAGGACGGGGCGGCCTGCCCGGTGAGCGTGCCCGATGGAGGGTTCACCCCTCGATGCTACGCCGTTGCGCGATGATGGGGGCGATGGCCGACAGCCCGATGCCCGAGGTCGGCGACGCCCACGCTCGCCCGGCCGAAGAGGTCGCCCGGGCGCTGGGCGTCGACCGTGGCGTGGGCCTCGCCACCGACGACGTCAGCAGGCGAGCCGCCTTGAGCGGCCCTAACGCGCTGGCACCGGCCGAGCGCGAGTCCGTGCTCACCATGATTCGCGAAGCTGCCACCGAGCCGTTCGTCCTGTTGCTCCTTGGAGCAGGACTCCTCGCCGTCGTCCTCGGCGAGGTGCGCGA
>JAXDKX010000213.1:0-11650 GCA_034666905.1 Chloroflexota bacterium
GGCCGCGTTCGCGATGGAATATTCACGTTCCAGGGACGCCGGATCCAGCTCGCTCTCGGGATGCCGCCGCATGCCATCCACGGAACCGTCCTGGACCGGCGCTGGCGTGTCGGCGACGACGGGACGATGTCCACGGAGCTGGGTCCGGGCTGGCCGTTCGCCGGTCGCGTGGTCCAACAGATCGAGCTCCACGATGGGGGCATGGACTTTCGGCTCGAAGTCCATGCCGACGAACCGATGCCCGCCTCGGCCGGCTGGCACCCGTGGTTCCTGCGGCACCCCAGGGCGGCGGCCGGCGCGTCGGCAACAGGCACCCTGACCCCGCCCGTCGAGCTGGACCTGGACGCCGGCTCGATGTACCTGCGCGACGCCGACGGCATCACGACGGCGGACCGGGTCGCGCCGCCGGCCGGGCCGTGGGACGACTGCTTCACCGACCTGCGACGGCCACCCGTCCTGCGCTGGCCCGGCTTCCTGGAGCTGACGGTTGAATCCGGCTGCCCGGACTGGGTGGTCTACACCGTTCCGGCCGACGCCGTGTGTGTCGAACCCCAGACGGCTCCTCCCAACGCCCTCAACACGGGAGCCCCGATCGTCGAACCGGGCCGGCCGCTGATCGCCGAGATGACCTGGACCTGGCGGTCGCTCGCCGGCTGAACCTTCAGGCCGGTGGCGCCGAGGCCGACGTCGCGAGGGTGATTGCCCGTGCCAGCTGCGGGTCCTTCAGGCTTCCGATCTCGGCCGGTGTCATCGAGCGGATGTCATCGGGTCCGATCGGGGCGATACCCGCAGGGCGCTCGACGATCACGTCCGGGACGATTCCCTCGTGCCAGATCCGCCGGCCCTTTGGCGTCAGCCACTCGACCGTTCCGACCCGCAGGGCCGACCCGTCCGCGAGCGGGAACTCGCCCAGCACGGTGCCGGTTCCATAGGTCTTCACGCCCACGAGCTTGCCGCGCCCCGCGTCCTGCAGCGCGCCCGACACGATCTCGGCCGAGCTGGCCGTTCCGCTGTCCACGAGCACGACCAGGGGGAGATCCGTGGCGACGCCGCTGGGCGAGGCCGGGTGGCGGGTTTCCTTGCCGGCGGCATCGCGCTCGACATAGATATCGCCGCTGGCGAGGAACTGGCTGGCAACGCCCACCGCCTCGTTCACGTAGCCGCCGGGATCCCCGCGAAGGTCGAAGATCAACCGGTCGGCCCCGGCCTTCTCGATCTCGACGAGGGCCGCCTTCACATCGTCGGCGGCCCCATTGGAAAACTGGTCGAGCCGCAGGAATGCCGTCGTCGTGCCGGGCACCATTGCCCACGACACGATGACCTCGGCGACGTCCGCCCGAACGATGCTGACATCCCGCTCGGCACCGTCCGCCCCGATCCGAACCCGGAGCTTGACGGTCGACCCGGCCACGCCGCGCACCCACCCGGCGACCTCGTCGAGGTCGTGGCCGCTGGTCGCCTTTCCGTCAACCGCGACGATCTCCTCGCCTGGTTTCAGACCGGCCTTGTCGGCCGGGCTGCCATGGAAGACCGTCTCGATCCCGGGCAGGCCGTCCGTCGCCGCTTCGATCCGCACGCCGATCCCGACATAGGTGCCCGACAGCTCCTTGGATCGCTCGGCGCGTTCTTCGGGGGTCAGGAAGGACGTGTGGCCCGTGTCGCCGACAGCCGCCGTCAGCCCACGGATCGCGCTGTAGGCGAGAGCTTGATCGTCGAGCTCGTCGGCGCCGACGTACTGATCGTGCAGGATCGCCCATGCCTGATCGATGAGATCGAGCTCCTGTGCGGAGGTCGGATGGAGGGTCGGGCTCGGGGTCGTCGTGTCGATGCCGCCCGAGGCGGGAGGCACAGATCGTCCGACCCCGATCCCAACGCTGAACGTCAGCACGAGCGCCAACCCGATGGCCACGCGGCGGATCGCCGTCCCGCGTCCACGACCGGTCGTCGGTGACCCCGAAGCCTGGGAGGGGCTGGTCGCGACAGGTGTCGCGTCCAGCGGCCCGGGATCGATGATCGGTTCGGCCAGGATCGAGTCGGAATCTGTGGCGGGCATCGTGCTCGTGTCGTGCGGACGATCGACCGACTCGCGACGCGAATTCGGTCACCGGGCGCGCCGCCCGGCGGTCCAAGCATGCCCTACAACCGTTCAGACCGGGTGATCCATCCGATGAAGGTTCGGACGCGTTCGGCGACGATCGTTCGTCGACCGGGCGAGTGATAGGCTTCCGGCCCGTGAACGACGCCTCCGCCCCCGCCATTGGCCTGGGGTCGTTGCGCCCGGCGCCCGCCGGGCTTCCCGATCCCGCCATCGTTCCACCCACGATCGCCGAGGGCGGCGACCCGTTCGCGAGCATTCGAGTGATCAACCTGCTCGCCCGCATCGAGCGTGGCCGCCCAGTTCGGATCGCCGACGTCGCCGACCGGCTCAACGCGACCTACCTGGACTGGCTGTTCAGCCCGGCGGTCGTGACCGATGTCGCGCTGCAACTCCAGTCGAACTGGATGACTGACTACCGGAACGGGTCCGGCATCATCCTGGACGAGGGGCCGTACGGGACGACGATCGCGATCGAGGATTCCAGCCGAGTCGATCCGTGGATCGTCCGCCAGGCGCGCCGAACCGCCGCAGCCTGCGCCGAACGGCTGACCGAGTTCAGCCAACGTGATCGAGCGACGTCCGGGGACTGACCGGAGGTCTCGCGCCCACCCGGCCGTATCATCGCGTCGTGATCCCAGCTCCCCGCCACAGCGCACCCGTCCGCCTTCGACGGCTGCGCGATCCGATCGCCGCGGCCCGGGCCATCGACATCGCCGAGGCCTTTCGCGACCTGCCTGGGCTCTGCCTGCTCGAGAGCGCGAGGCCCGGTCGCAACGCACGCTGGACCTACCTGACGGCCGACCCGGTTGCGGTCCTCGAGTCGCCGGCGGCCGGCCCGGATCCGTTCGCGGTCGCGCGACGCCTCGTCGCGAGGCTCGACAGCACGCCGACCGTGCCAGTGGACGCGCCGCCGTTTCTGGGTGGCCTCGTCGGCTTCATCGGCTACGAGCTGGGCGCGGCCTTCGAGCGCCTGCCCTCGATCGCCGTGGTCGACCAGGACCTGCCGCTCCTGCGCCTTGCCCTGCACGATTGGGTGGTCGCCTGGGATCGTCGGACGGGCCACGCCTGGCTGGCCGGACGTGCGCTCGACGGCAATGGGCGGCGGCTCGCCCGGCGGCTGGACGACGTCCACGAGCGCCTGGCCGCCTGGCCGCGCCCATCCGATGGCGCCGCCCTGCCGACCGGGGACCCTGACGATGAACCCCACCGCTCCCTTGCCTTTCGATCGAGCCTCGATCGGGCGGCCTACCAGGCGGGGGTTGAGCGGGTCCGCGATCACATCGCCAGGGGCGATCTCTACCAGGCCAACTTGACGCGGCGCCTCGAAGCCCCCTTCGATGCGGATCCCTGGACCCTGTACCGACGCCTGCGCACCGGCGATCCCTCGCTCTTCTCCGCGTTCGTCGACCTTGGCCCTGGTCCGCTGAGCGGCCGGCCCAGGGCGCTCCTGTCGGCGTCGCCGGAGCCATTCCTGTCGGTGGACGCCCTGGGCCACGTCAAGACCGACCCGATCAAGGGGACGCGACCGCGCGGCCGCGATGTCGCCGGAGATCGCGCCCTTGCCCGCGAGCTGCTGGCCAGCGCCAAGGATCGCGCGGAGAACGTGATGATCGTCGACGTCCTGCGCAACGATCTCGGCCGGGTCTGCCGGCCCGGGAGCGTCCGCGTGCCGCGCCTCTGCCGGCTCGAGCGGACGGCGGCGGTGCAGCATCTCGTCTCGACGGTCACGGGCGACCTCGCCGAAGGCCGCGACGCCTTCGACCTGCTGGCGGCGTCGTTCCCCGGCGGTTCGATCACGGGCGCGCCGAAGATCCGGGCGATGCAGATCCTCGAAGGGCTCGAACCCGTACGCCGCGGCCCGTATACCGGCGCACTCGGCTGGATCGGGCCGGATGGCGCGATGCAGACGAGCATCCTCATCCGGACGTTCGTGGCCGATGGCCGCCGGCTGACCCTGCACGTCGGGGGCGGGATCACCTGGAAGAGCGACGCCGCCGCGGAGTGGGACGAGACCGTGGTCAAGGCGCGCGGCCCGCTCGACGCGATCGGCGGCACGGAGGTCGCGTGACGGCGTCGGCGAACGCGCCCATAGGTCCCGGCCACGTCTGGGTCGACGGTCGCCTCCAGCCGGCGGACGGTGCCCATCTCTCGGTCTTCGATCGCGGCTTCCAGCTCGGCGACGGGGTGTTCGAGACCCTCCGTGTCCGCGCGAGCCGTCCCACCGAGCTCGCCGAGCACATCGCTCGTCTCCGCCATTCGGCCGAGGGTCTCGACATCGCGCTCCCCGCCGACATCGACGCCCGGGTCGCGACCGGCATTGCCGAGCTGCTCGCAGCCGATGGGCTCGACGGACCGCAGGGCGACGCCTCGGTACGGATCACGGTGTCCCGTGGGCCCTTTCGCGGGCGCGGCCTCCTGCCTCCAAACGAGGTGGTGCCGCCGACGATCGCCATCCAGGCGTGGCCGGTCATCCCTGCCTCGACCGCGCATCTCGAGCGGGGCCTCCACCTGATCGCCTCGGCCGTCCACCGGGACCCGACCAATCCCCTGGTTGCCCTCAAGACGACATCACGGGCCGACTATGTCCACGCTCGCCTCGAGGCACGCCGCGCCGGAGCCGACGACGCGCTCTTCCTGACGACCGACGGCCACCTGTCGGAAGGCACGACAGCCAACATCTTCCTGGTCAGGCTGGCGGCCGATGGAATCCGCGAGCTGGCGACGCCGGGACTCGAGTGCGCGATCCTGCCGGGAACGACCCGGTCCTGGCTGCTGGCATGGGCGAAGCAGGTCGGGCTGCGGCCCGTCGAGGGCCGGTTGTCGCGCCAGGACCAGGCCGCGGCCGACGAAGCCTTCCTGTCGTCGAGCGTGGCCGGCGTCCTGCCCGTGACGCGATTCGAGGGGAAGGCGATCGGGTCGGGGACGCCCGGCCCGTGGACCGGGCGAGCGCGTGCCGATCGCGAGGCGATGATTCGCAACGAACCCGCCGGATGACCCGCGACGAGCTGATCCTGGCCACGCGGCAGCTGATCGACGAAGGCGATCGGTTGCGAGCGAGCCCGTCGCTCGCCTCGCTCCAGATGTGGCTCCAGCGCTCGGACGACCTGCTGTCGACCGCCTGGGGAAGCATGGATCGCTATCACCTGGCCTGGCTGATGGTCGGCAAGCCGAAAGGAATCATTCGTGGCCGGGCAATGACCGCTGACGAAGAGGCGGCCTACGTCCGCGAGGTGGCCGAGCAGAAGACCGCGGCCCTGCAGATGAGCCTGGACGCGGTCGAACGCCAGCAGATGCCGTTCGTCGGCGAGACGGGCGGTCGCGGCGCAGGCGGCCAGGGCGTCGAGCGCGCCACGGACCAGGCCCCGGACCGCGCGGGCCTTCCGGCTGACCCAACCCTGACGGAGCGCCTGGCCGAGGCCCGACGGCGCGCCGATCAGCATGTCGATCACGACGCGAGGCGAGCACCGCGCCCGGATCGGATGCAGCGTTGAGCCTGGTTCCTCCGGGCGCAAGACATGTGCCGGCGGTTGGTGGAACCAGGGCGGTCCCCGCACCGGATCCCGTCGCGCGCGACTACCTCCTGCTCGCCCTCAGGCTCGATCAGCGAATCCCGGGCCTGGTGGATGGCTACTTCGGACCCGCCGATCTGAAGGCGCACGTCGACATCGAGCAACTCCTCGCCCCGGCGCGCCTGCGCGACGACGCCGCCGCACTTCGAGCCCGGCTGCCCGCCGAGGTCGGCGATCCGGACCGCCGGTCCTGGTTGGAGGTCCAGCTCATCGCCCTGGAGACGCAGGCGGCCGGGCTTGCCGGCGAATCGCTGCCTTACCTGGAGTCCGTGGCCCGCTGCTTCGCCTTCGAGCCGCGACGACGCCCCGACGCCGAATTCGAGTCGGCCGTGGCACAGATCGACGCCCTGCTGCCGGGTGAGGGACCCGTCGCCGAGCGGCTGGCGGCCTGGGATGCTCGATTCGAGGTGCCCGTCGACCGCCTGGCGGCAATTCTCGCCTGGCTCGTGGCGCGATTTCGTGCCCGGGCGGCGTCGTTGTTCGGCCTCCCGGAGGGCGAGGACCTGACGGTCTCCCTGGTGACTGGCCAGCCCTGGTCGGGCTATAACTGGTTCGACGGCGGGCGCCGGTCCCGGGTGGACATCAATACCGATCTGCCGGTGCATGTCGAGGACCTGATCTCGACCGTGGCCCATGAGACGTACCCCGGCCATCACCTCGAGCATGCCTGGAAGGAAGCCGACCTGGTCGACGATCAGGGCCGCCTCGAGTCGTCCGTTCTGCTCATCAACACGCCCGAATGCCTCATCAGCGAGGGATTGGCCAACCTCGGCCGCCGCTTCGCCGCCCCGGCGGACGACCGCGCCGATCTTCTCGTCGAGCTCTACGAACGCGCCGGTCTGGCCATCTCGACCGACCGACAGGCCGCCCAGGACGCCGCCGAACGAACGGCGGCCCTGGCTGCGGCACGGCACGCACTGGGCGCGATCCGTGGCAACGCGGCGATCCTTCGCCACGCCGACGGCTGGTCGCACGACGGTGTCGTCGACTACCTGGTAACGGTCGGGCACGACTCGCCCGCGACCGCCGCCAAGCGCGTCGAGTACATCGACCATCCGCTGTGGCGGACGTACGTCCTCGTCTACGCCGAGGGAGAAGCCCTCCTGGAGCGTTGGGTCGATGCCGTGCCGGTCGCCGATCGTGCCGCACGGTTCGGGCGCCTGCTCCACGAACAGCTGACGCCGGCCTCCGTCAGAGTTCCCGGCTGAAGACGACTCGATCGTCGCCCTCGCCCTCGTAGTCGGGGTATGCGGGGGTGCCGTAGAGCCGTTGTGTCCCAGGCCCATCGTCGATCGAGAAGCCCATCGCGCTGTGGAACCCGACCGAGACCCGGTTGCCGGGCCAGGTGACGGCCGAGACCCGGCGGACCCCGTGGGCGGCAACGTCCTCGAAGAATCGCTGGTAGAGCATCCGGCCGAGGCCGTGGCGCCGGTGGTTCGGGCTCGTGCCGACGAGGTGGATGTAGGCCATCTCCGGGTGGTCCGGGCTGATGAACCCGACCAGGAAGCCAACCGGCGTCCCGGTCTCGTCCGCGGCGATCCACGAGGTGCCGGTGAAATGCTGGAACCAGTGGCGCAGGAACAGGGGGCGGAGGCGGCGTCCACCCCACCACTCGTCGATCTGGCCGATGAGCCGGCGATGATCGGCCTCGGTCGGGCGCCGGAGCCGGATCTCCGCGCTCATCGCGCCGCGAGCCATGCCGCGACGCCACCAGCCACCAACTGGAGCGGCACGAGGAGTCCGAACACCTCCCACAGGTACTCCAACGGCGCGAGGACGCCACCCTCCGAACGCCCGTAGATCCACAGTCCGGCCTGGCCAAGGGCGACCGCAGCGAGCGCAAGCGCGAGCGCGAGCCTGACCCGCCTGGTCTCCCCGAGCTGGCCGCCCGCTCCGGCGCGCAGACCGACGGCAACGGCCCAGCCGGTCGCCACGGCGACCACAACCAGGCCCGCCGAGATGGCGAAGACGCCGCCCAGGACCGTGATCACTGCCGACCCGAGGAGTCCGGCAGCGGACGCAAATCCCACGGCGCGACCGGTCGAGCCTGGCTTCGCTGGCTCCTGACGAGACGACGTCCCGTCCTGCCCGTCGCGGTAGCGGTCGGATGGGGGATGGGCGAGGCGCCGTTCGCCGGGCGCAGCGCGGCCGGTGGTTTCGGAGCTGGGCGGCGCGGTCGGATCGGCCATGTCGTCATCGTACCCGTGGGCGGCATGGCGGCCGAGGGGAGGCCACGCTAGACTGCCGCTCGTGAGCCACCCCAGCCTGGGCCTTCCTCCGCTCGACCTGACCGCCGGCTTCCCCGACGCCGCCGACCGGATCCGGGCACATGGCGATCGGCTTGCGGCCAGGGCATTGAGCGTCGCGATCGATGCCGACCCGACGATCCGGGAGCGCCACGACGAGGCCGACCAGCGCCGCCTCCTGCGTGACGCGGCGCTGTTGGCCGAGCGTGTCGCGATCTGTGTCGCGTCCGGCGACCCGGACCCGGCTCGCGAATACGCGGAATGGACGGCGCCCCTCTACCGCCGCCGCCGGGTCCCGATGGACGACCTCGTCGCGCTGTGCGAGGGCCTCCGGGCCGCCCTGCCGAGCGTCCTGGCTCCAGGCGAGATCGGCGCCGCTTCGGCTGCCCTCGATGCTGCCATCGCCGCCTATCGCTGGCACCGACGAATCGCCGGCGACGCGCGCAAGAAGAACGCGTTCCTGCAGTTCCTCTACAAGGGCGGCTGAGCATGACGATCCAATGGGTCAAGGAGGACCCGCTCGTCATGAACGGCGAGCCCTTCTGCTACAACTCGCGATTGACCGTCCGACAGCTGCTGGAGCTGCGCTCCAACGGATATGACCTGACGCGAGTCCTCAAGGACCATCCCGAGCTCCGCGTCGTGGGCGTGGCCGCGGCCTACGCGTTCGCCGCGGACCATCGCGAACGCTACGCCGACTTCTTCGAGCCGGACGGGTCGTTGATCGGGCCTGGCTATACCGACGACGAGGCGGCGAACCTGCCGGCGCAGTACCGGATCCCCGGCATCGTGACCAGCGCGAGCTCGCCCGCCGCCTGATCGGCCTGCTGCCCGACAGGGGCGTTGCGCACCTGGTGGTACGCTCAGGGAACACACCGGAGAGCCAGATGACCGACAGCACAACCCAGACTCCAGGCGCGGCGGCGACCCCCGTCGCCGAACCGGCCGGCTTCGACCCGGCGCGACGTGCCACCGAGCTCGCGATTCTCGACGCGCTGCGCGCCGTGGTCGACCCGGAGATCGGGATGAACGTCGTGGAGCTGGCGTTGATCAAGCAGATCCTGCTCGGGCCGGACACGACCGAGATCAAGATGATCCTGACAACGCCGTTCTGCCCCTATGCCGGGTCGATGATCGCGCAGGTCAAGGAACAGGCCGAGTCCGTCGTCGAGCACGACGTGAAAGTGACCCTGCTGGCGGAGCGCTGGGATCCGCGCGACGCCGGCCTGATGTGGTGAGCACCAGAGCAACGGAGACCGCGCCCCGATGAGTCAGAACCAGAGTCCCAGCCCGTTCTCGACCTCGCGGGCCACGCCGTCGATGCTCGGCGTCCGGCCGGACGCCCGCCTCGCGACCGCGTTCCTGACCCAGGCGTTCGTCTGGATGTTCGCCGGCCTGCTGCTCTCGGCCGGCGTCGCGTGGACCGTCCAGAGCAACGAACAGCTGCTCGGCTTCGCCCGGGACAGCTTCTTCTTGCTGTTCATCGGCCAGATCCTGCTGGTCGTCGCGATCAGCGCCGGGATCAGCCGGATCAATGCCAGCGTGGCGCTCCTGCTGTTCTTCGTGTACGCCGCGTCGCTTGGGGTGACCCTCGGACTGATCGTCTCGCTGTACAGCGGCGCATCCGTCGTCACGGCGTTCCTGAGCGCCTCGGCCATGTTCGGGGCGGCGGCCCTCTACGGGGCCGTGACCAAGCGCTCCCTGGCCGGGCTCGGCGGGATCCTGTTCATGGGCCTGATCGGCCTGATGGTTGCGATGGTCCTGAACCTCTTCCTCGCGAGCACGGCGATCAGCTGGGTCGTGTCGATCGTCGGGGTCGTGATCTTCACCGCCCTGACGGCCTACGACGTGCAGCGGATCGCGACCGGTGACCTTGCGGCGATGACCGGCTCGATGGAGAAGGCGGCGGTCATCGGCGCCCTTCGCCTCTACCTCGACTTCATCAACCTGTTCCTGTTCATGCTGCGGCTCTTCGGCGGTCGCAACTGATCGGTACGGGTGGGCCCGGGTCTGCCTAGCGACCCGGCTCCCCGATGAGGGGCGCCTGCCGAGGCACCGCCACTCGCAGTCGCGGGGTCGTGCGTCCCCGGATCGGCTTCGCTGCGAGCAGGCGACTCGGCGCTGATGCCGAGCGCGTGATCGCTCCCCGGCGGGCGGCGATGAGGCGACCCGCCTCGGTGGCCGGCACCGGCCGCGAGAAGAGGTAGCCCTGGCCGACATCGCAACCGATGTCGCGCAGGATGTGGAATTGCTCCTCGGTCTCGATCCCCTCTGCGACCACGCCGATGCGCAGGCCGACGGCGAGCGCGACGACCGCCTGGACGATCGACCGATCGGTCTCGCTGGCCAGGCCAGCCACGAAGCTTCGGTCGATCTTGATCGTGTCGAGCGGCAGGTGCTTGAGGTACGACAACGACGAATAGCCGGTGCCGAAGTCGTCGAGCACGAGGCGGACCCCCAGCTCGCGAAGGCGACCAAGCGTGCGGATTCCCGCTTCGGATTGGTCCATCAGGACGCTCTCGGTGATCTCGATCTCGAGTCCACCCGGATCGAGGCCGGTCTCGCGGAGGATCGCCGCGACCTGGTCGACCAGGTCGGCCTGGACGAATTGGCGGGCGGACAGGTTGACCGACATGAAGAGGTCCGGGCCGTTGGGCCTCGCATCGCGCCAGGCTCGCGCCTGGCGGCAGGCGGTTTCGAGGACCCAGCGGCCGAGCGGCAGGATGAGTCCGGTCTCCTCGGCCAGCGGGATGAACGACAGCGGCGGCATCAGGCCGCGGACTGGATGCTGCCAGCGCACGAGTGCTTCAAATCCGACGATCCGGTCCGTTGCGAGGTCGATCAGCGGCTGGTAGTGGAGTCGAAGCTCACCGCGCTCGATGCCCTGGCGCAGGTCGTTCTCGAGATCGATTCGCTCGATCGTGTGGTCGGACATCGATGGCTCGAACAGCGCGTGGCGCCTCGACGGGTCCCCCTTGGCCTGGACCATTGCGATCTCGGCCTCGCGGAGCATCTCCTCCGGCGTCGACCGACCGGGCCGGCCCATCGAGATCCCGATCGACGCGCTGATGAACCACTCGCGCGCACCCATCGGGAATGGCGCTCGAAGCTCGAGGCCGATCCGCTCCGCGATGGCATGGGCCTGGTCGGCATCGGCGATGTCGTCGAGGATGATGCCGAACTCGTCGCCGCCGAAGCGAGCGACCGTGTCGCCCGGCTGGAGGCAGCCGACCAGGCGCTGCCCGACGGCTACCAGCAACCGATCGCCGACGGTATGGCCAACGCTCTCATTGATGACCTTGAAGCGGTCGAGGTCGAGCAGCATGACCCCGACCTGCCCGGATCCCGCGGGTCGAGACGAGGAGAGCGCGTGTGCGATCCGGTCGGTCAGGAGCTCGCGGTTCGGGAGGCCGGTAGTCGGGTCGTACAGCGCGCCGCGCTGGGCGGCGTCAACGAGCCGGGCATTGTCGAGGGCGATCGACGCGAGCTGGGCGAACCGGCTGAGGGCCGCGATCTCGCGCGGCCCGAAGGTCCGATCGAGACTGCCCGATGCCAGGCCGATCACGCCCACGACGCGACCACCGGACGTCAGCGGGACGCCGACGACGGCACCGAAGACGCTCGTTGGCATGTCGCCAGCCCGCTGGGACCACGCGTCGTAGTCGTCGACCGCGACCGGCTTTCCCTCGCGGTAGACGAGCCCGGACACGCCGCTGTCGACCGGCATCCGGTACTCG
>JAXDKX010000214.1:0-15031 GCA_034666905.1 Chloroflexota bacterium
CCGAGCGAGCGCCAGCTCGCCGATCGCACGTGTCCGGAGCATCCCGCCCGCCAGCACGACATCCGGCTGATAGACGTCGAAGGCGTCGGCGTCCAGCGCGAAGAGGAGCTCGCCGAAGGTTCGCGTCATCTCGCCGCCGGCGATGCGGATGCCGGGCGCCGAAGCTCGCAGGGCGGCCAGGCCGCGAAGGTCGGTGCCGGCCAGCGGCTCCTCGAGCCACAGGACACCGAGGTCCGCGAGCCGGATGGCAATCTGGCGGGCGGCGACGGGGTCGAGCGAAGGCGAGGTATCGCCGGCCATTCGCCAGCCCTGGTTGAGGTCGACCATGATCGCCATCGAATCACCCACCGCGTGGCGGGTTGCGGCGACCGCCGCGATTCCGTCGTCGAGCCGGCGGGGATCGATGCGGATCTTCAGCGCGGTGAATCCCTCTTCACGCATCCGGACTGCCGATTCGGCTCGTGCGGCCGCGGGAAGGAACGTCCCGCAGGAGGCATAGGCCGGAATCCCGTCCGTGGCGCCACCGAAGAGCGTCGCGACCGGAAGGCCGGCGACCTGGCCGACGATGTCCCACAGCGCGACCTCGAGCGGCCAGTACCGCCCGGCATGGAAATCGATCGTCTCGAGCACCCTGACGTGGCGAACGACGGCCAGCGGGTCCTGGCCGACGAAGAGGTGCTCGAACGCCTCGAAGCCGACCATCGTGTCGCCGGACCCGATCCCCACGACCCCCTCATCGGTCTCGACCCGGACGATGGTGACCGCAAACGAGCGCCGTGGAACCGGGTCCCACGCGGCCAGGAACGGCGGATCCAGCGGTTCGACGAGGCGATCGAGGCGGATCCGCGTGATCTTCATCGGGGCAGCGGGGCGTCGTCGGCCGGCCGGCCGCGGATCGTGACGGGAAGCGCCAACACGCGGCCAGTATCGCCGAACCTCGAATGGGACGTGACGTGACGCATCTGCCTGCGGTACGTTTCGCGCACATCCGTTCGGAGGAGATCACGAGCGATGACCGGCCTCGCCACCCAGGGCGCCGTCGTCCAGTTCGAACACGTCTCGAAGTCGTACGACCCGGCGGCCACCCGGGCGAAGAATGTCCCGGGCGCCGTCAACGACCTGTCCCTGACGGTGCCGGCCGGCAAGATCTGCATCCTCGTCGGGCCGTCCGGCTGCGGCAAGACGACCTCGCTGAAGATGGTCAACCGGCTGATCGAGCCGACGTCCGGACGGATCACGATCGACGGCGTCGACATCACCACCCGGGAGCTGACCGCGCTCCGGCGGGGGATCGGCTATGTCATCCAGCAGGTGGGCCTCTTCCCCCACCAGACGATCGGCGAGAACGTGGCGACGGTTCCGCGGCTGCTGGGATGGCCGAAGGCTCGCCTGCGCGAGCGATCGGAGGAGCTGATGGGCCTCGTCGGGCTCGACCCGGCGAAGTACCGCGATCGCTACCCGAGCCAGCTTTCCGGTGGTGAGCGCCAGCGAGTTGGTGTTGCTCGCGCGCTGGCCGCCGATCCCCCGATCATGCTGATGGACGAGCCCTTCGGCGCGGTCGATCCGATCGTCCGCGATCGCCTCCAGAACGAGTTCCTCCGGCTCCAGGAGTCGATCGCAAAGACGATCCTGTTCGTGACCCACGACATCGACGAGGCGATCAAGATGGGTGATCTCGTCGCCGTCTTCCAAACCGGCGGCATTCTCGCCCAGTTCGGGACGCCGCTCGACATCCTGGCGGCGCCGGCATCCGAGTTCGTCGCCCGCTTCGTTGGCCAGGACCGCGGCCTGAAGCGGTTGTCATTGCTGCGGGTTGCCGACGTCGAACTCGCGCAGGCCGTCACGGCGCGACCCGGAGACTCGGCCGCCGATGCCCGGCGCCGGGCGCTCGACGATCCGCTCCGCTACCTGTTGCTGATCGATGCATCGAACCGCCCGCTCGGCTGGGTTTCCCACGGCGACATCCCGGCCGAGGGGGTGCTGACCGAACGCATGGCCAACCCGGTCTCGCCCGTCGTCAACAAGCGGACGACACTGAAGGACGCCCTGTCGATGATGCTCGACGCTGACGTGCAGACCGGCATCGTGGTCGACCGCACGGGAGCGGTGCAGGGCCTCCTGACCATCGACGCCGTCGCCAGGAAGATGCGCGACGGCGAACATGCGCCGGCGTTCGATCGGCTCGCGGTCGAGGGCGCCACCGGAGAGCCCGGCGAGGACGAAGCAGGATCGCTGGGCTCCGACGACCCGGGGGCGGGGGGCGGGCCCGATCCGCTCGATCCCGTGTCGCCCCTGGAAGCCGGCACCGGCCAGTCATGATCGAGGGCCAGCCGCTCATCGACTTCGGCTGGATCGCCGGCCACCTCGAGAGCATCGGGCAGCGGATCATCCAGCACCTCCAGCTCACGATCGTTCCGCTGGTCCTCGGGATCGTGATCTCGATGATCCTGGCGATCTGGGCCGTCCGTCAGCGGCGGGCCTACGGACCGATCACCGCCATCACCGGCCTGCTCTACACGATCCCGAGCCTGGCTGCGTTCGCCGTCCTCCGTCCGATCACCGGTCTGTCGCTCCTGACGGCGTTGATCCCCCTGACCACGTACACGCTCCTGATTCTCTTCAGGAACTTCGTGGCGGGCTTCGTCGCGGTCCCGGCCGACGTCCTGGAGGCGGCTGAGGGGATGGGCTACACCCGTCGCGAGCGCCTGCTGCGCGTCGAGCTTCCCTTGGCGGTGCCGTTGATGATCGCCGGCGTGCGACTGGCGAGCGTCACGACCATCGGGCTCGCAACCGTGGCCGCGGTCCTGGGCGACACGTTCGGGGGTCTCGGCCAGCTGATCACCGAGGGAATCCAGAACTTCTTCCCGACCAAGTACTTGCTTGGCGCTGCGCTGTCGGTGGTCCTGGCCTTTGCGGCCGACTACCTGTTCGTCCGATTCGAGCGGCTCGTGACACCGTGGGCCCATGCCCGGGCGGGCGGGCGCTGATGCAGGACATCGTCAACTTCTTCCTCGATCCGACGCACTGGCAGGGCGATACCGGGATCCCGAACCGGCTGCTCGAACACCTGGTGATCTCGGGGGCCGCGATCCTGGCGGCGACTCTGATCGCGATCCCTATCGGGCTGTACATCGGCCATACCAACCGTGGGGCCGGCCTGGCAATCAATCTCGCGAACATCGGTCGGGCCGTGCCCTCGTACGCGATGATGGTGATTCCGCTCCCGTTCACCCTCTCGCTCGCTCCGGTCCTCGGCTACTCACCGACGTTCGGCCTGAACTTCCTGCCGGTCTTCCTCGCCATGACCTTCCTGGCGATCCCGCCACTGCTCGTCAGCACCTACGCCGGCTTGCGATCGGTCGATCGCGACCTTGTCGAGGCGGGGCGCGGGATGGGTCTGCGCGAGCGCCAGATCCTGAACGGGATCGAGCTGCCGCTTGCCTCGTCGATCATCATCGGCGGCTTCCGGACCGCCACGCTCCAGGTGATCGCGACCGCCACGATCGGCGCGATCCTGGCGGGCGGCGGCCTTGGCCGCTTCATCTTCGACGGCCTCAACCAGGGGCTGGCCGGCCGGGCGTCCATCTACGCCGGAGCGATTCTCGTGTCTGCCCTCGCGATTGGCGTGGACCTGGTGCTTGCGCTCGTCCAGCGTCGCCTGACCCCGATCGCGCTCCGCACGACCGCGACAAGGGGCCGGCGCGGGTCGGCGAGATTGCCGTCGGGCGACGATGGAGCCGAATTGCCAGCCAGCGCCTGATCAGCGGACGAACGCACACCGCGCTGGTAAGGTACGCGGGCGATGCCGCTTCCCAGCGGCCGGATGAGGAGGAACCCCCGTCATGCGGACACCCCGCTTGCTGGTTCTCGGATCGACCTTGCTGGTGCTCCTTGCTGCCTGCACGTCGAGCGGAGGAGCCAGTTCGGCACCCAGCGCAGCTGCGAGCGCAGAGGCCACCGCGGCCGAGAGCAGTGCACCGGCCAGCGCCGAGCCGGCCTCGGCGGCAGCCCTGCCTCCGATCAGGATCGGCTCTGACAACTTCTACGAGTCCAAGTTGATGGGCGAGATCTACGCCCAGGTGCTCGAGGCGAACGGCTACACCGTCGAGCGGAAGTTCGGCCTCGGTTCCCGCCAGGAACGAATCCCGACGATGGACGCAGGCCAGATCGACCTCGTGCCCGAGTACGTCGGCTCCGGCCTCGGGTTCTATGACAAGACCAAGATCAGCGGCGACGGCCAGGCGAACGCCGCGGCCCTCCAGGCCGCCATCGCGTCAAAGGGCCTGACGGTCCTCGGCATCTCGCCGGGCCAGGACACCAATGCCTTCGTCGTTCGCAAGGACACCTCGGACAACCTCAAGCTGACCAAGATGAGCGACCTCGCGGCCGTCCAGGACCAGCTCAAGTGGGGCCTGCCATCCGACTGCGACACGAACCCGCTGTGCTCGGGCGCGCTCAAGGACTACGGCATCACCTACCCGCCCAAGCAGCGCTCGGCGCTGGGCGCGTGCGACGTGCCGATGGCCACGGCCCTTCAGGGCAAGGCGATCGATCTTGCCGAGCTGTGCTCGACCCAGCCGGCGATCGTCCAGTTCGGCTTCGTGACGCTCGAGGACGACAAGCACACCCAGCCGGCGGAGAACATCGCCCCGATCGTTCGGGACGACTACCTCGCCAAGGTCGACAAGACCGCCTTCGCGGCGCTGCTCGACGCGGCATCGGCCAAGATGACCACCGACGAGCTGACCAAGCTCGGCGTCGAGGTGGCCGTCAACCAGAAGGATGTCGCCGAGGTCGCGAAGACCTGGCTCACCGCGCAGGGCCTCGTCAAGTAGGCCCCCGCCATCGATCGTTCTCGCGAACCCCCGGCGCACGCCGGGGGTTCGTAGATTCCGGCGTCCACACGAGCAGCGGGGGCAGGGTCAGCCCGGCAACGTGACAGGAAGGCCGGCACCGGCGGTCACGCGGGCGATTCCGATCCCTCGACCTCCTCGAGCAGGCCGCTCGCACCGATCCCCAGTCGCACGGCGGCGATCGTCCCGCCGACCGAGGTGACGGCCAGGATCATGGCGTGGACGAGGAGGGCCATCGCGAACGCCTGGTCCCGACCGATCCCGAACCCATCCGCGATCCCGACCGCCGTTAGCTCGAACGTGCCGAGGTAGCCCGGTCCTGACGGAACGATCGTGGCCAGCGCGACACCGCTCGTCAGCAGCGCCCCCTGCGCCACGCTCAGCTCGATGCCGACCGCCCGGCCGGCCGCGACGAAGGTCACCGTCGATGCGACCCAGGCGACCGCGCTGAAGGCGATGGCCGTGGCGAGCGTCCGCGGACGTCCGGCAACGGAAAGCCCATCGCGCAGCCGGTTCGCCAGCTCGAGCACACGCGGCCGTCCGGCGACCAGGGCGACCACCCGGTCCGCGCCGGGCAGGCGATGGGCGACGACGCCCAGGGTCAGGCCGACGACGAGGACAAGGACGAAGGCGAACCCAAGGACGACCGCGCCGGTCATGATCCCGCCGGCACTCACCATCAGGATCGCCACGGCGGCGACGCCCACGACGATGGCCGTATCGACGATGCGTTCGACGACCACGGTGCCAAGGACGGTCGTTCGACTGATGTGCTCGGTCTCCCCGAGCGCGTGGGAGCGGACGAGCTCGCCGAGGCGGGCCGGCAGGACATTGTTGGCGAGATAGCCGAGGTAGGTGTACCCGAGGACCCGCCGGTAGGGCAGCGGAGCAATCGGCGCCAGCAGCGACCTCCAGCGTGCGCCGCGAGCGCCCACGTCCAGCAGGACGGTCACGACCATGACCCCGATCCAGGCCGGCGAGGCCCCGAGGAGGACCTTCGCGGTCGCCGCGAGATCGACCGACCGAAGGAGGAAGTAGCCGGCGATCAGGCTGATGGCGATCCCGAGCCCGGCGCGCAGGAGGGTCCGTCGGCCGATTCGCATGTGGCGGCTCAGTCGGACCGGCGCCTGGCGGTGAGCTTGGGCGATCGCCGCAGGCGCAGCCGATGGAGCAGGTAGCGAGCCACCACGCGCAGGGTGGAGAGGCCGTACACGATGCTCCGGCGCAGCCCAACGGACGAAGCCTCGGTGAAGTATCGGGTCGGAACCGCGATCTCCCCGATCCGGGTGGTCATCCCGGCTGCCACCACCTGGGCAATGAGCTCCTGGTCGAACACGAAGTCATCGCTGTTCAACGCATACGGGATGGTCTCGAGGAGGTGCCGACTGTAGGCGCGCAAGCCGGTGTGGTACTCCGAGAGGTGCAACCCGAAGGCGAAGTTCTCGAGCTCGGTCAGGAAGCGGTTGCTGACGAACTTCCAGCGCGGCATGCCGCCGGCCAGCGGGTCTCCCAGGAACCGGCTCCCAAGCATCAGGTCCCGGGAACCGTCGGCGATCGGTGCGATCAGGGCCGGGATGCGTGTCGCGTCGTACTGGTAGTCGGGATGCAGCATGACCACGATGTCGGCGCCGGCCGCCAATGCCGCGTCATAGCAGGTCTTCTGGTTGCCGCCGTAGCCGCGATTCTGCGAGTGGATGATGACGTCGAGGCCAAGCTTGCCGGCGATCTCGACCGTCTCGTCGCGCGACACGTCGTCGACCAGGATGATCTTGTGGACCAGCTCGTGCGGGATGTCGCTGTAGGTTCGCTCGAGCGTTCGAGCGGCGTTGTAGGCCGGCATCACGATGATCAGGCGAGGCCCGGCGACCGGATGGTCCTCGACGGTCATCCCTGGCGAGCGATCTGGCGAATCCACGCCGGCAAGGGTAACGCAGTGGCGAGCCACGCCAGCAAGCCATTCGTACCGGCATCGCCCCTTCGTGTGGGACGATACGAGCGCCACCAGCACGAGGTCCACGATGTTCGAGCGTCTCTTCGGCAACCGCGACGTCGATCCGGCCGTCGCCGGCCGCATCCCGCCCGGCCAGTACCGAACCGAGAAGTTCCCCGTCCTGCACTACGGGTCCATGCCACGAACGGACCTGGCGACCTGGGATTTCAAGGTCTGGGGCGAGGTCGACGCTCCGTTCACGCTCACCTGGGCCCAGTTCAAGGCCCTGCCCCGCAAGACCGTCAACACCGATATCCACTGCGTCACCCGCTGGAGCAAGCTCGACACAACCTGGGAAGGTGTCCCCATCCAGGCCATTCTCGAGATGGCCCAGGTCCGGCCTGCGGCGACGCACGTGGTATCCCACGCCGAGCAGGGCTACACGGCCAACCTGCCGCTCTCGGTCCTCGACGATGACGATGTGCTGCTGGCCGACACCTTCGGAGGCGCACCACTCGAGCTCGAACATGGCTACCCGCTGCGGCTGCTGGTCCCGAAACGCTACTTCTGGAAGAGCAGCAAGTGGATCCGCGGACTCGAGTTCCTGGATCACGATCAGCTCGGGTTCTGGGAACGCTACGGGTACAACAACGACGCGGATCCGTGGAAGGAAGAGCGATTCAGCGAGTAGGCGGCGGTCGCGGACGCGGTCAGCTGCGGCGGGCACCGCGCAGGATCCGGGTGTCGGGGGAGAAGAAGCGAAGGCGCCGGCCGAGCAGGAAGACCTCGCGGTCGAGCAGGCCGATGAGGACTTCGAGGCGCTCGACGGTCGTTTCCGCCTCGAGCAGCCGCTGCCGTCGCGGCAGCTCGATCTGGACGATGCCGGACAGGAGGTACGACAGCACGGTGGGATCGTCGGGGATGGCCAGGCTGGCCGATCCGCTCGGCTCGCGCGGCGCGGCCGAACTCTCGCGATGCTCATCGACGGCCTCGAGTGGCTCGCCCATGTCATCGGGGTCGTCGTGCGCGATTCCGTCGCCGGACGTCGGGCTGTCGAGCTCGACGCGAATGTCGAGCGCTTCGCCGGTCTCGCCATCCCTGATCCGCATCAGCTCCAGGTACCGTACGAAGCGTCGGATCGCTGTGGCGGCAAGCCGCTCGGCACGCTGCTCGTCACCGACCTCGTCCTCGAGGGGCGTGACGTCGGCGATCAGGTACGGCGCGCGGCCCGGATCGACCGAATCGATGGCGAATCGGCCGGTCGCCGCCGCGAGCAGGTCGTAGCGCCCGTCCGGATATCGACCGGCCTCACGGATCTCGACCAGCGCGCCCACCCCGGCCAGAGCGAGTGTCGCGCCGAGGCCGGCTTCCGGGCTGTCCCGGATCAGGACGATTCCGAACGGAGCCCCGGTGGCAAGGCAGTGCCGCGTCAGCGCTCGATAGCGGTCCTCGAAGACATGGAGCGGCAGGACGATGCCTGGGCAGAGGACGGTATGGAGCGGGAAGAGCGGGATCTCCATCTCGGCTCCGAGTCTAGCCCGCGCCGGGTTCCAGCGGCGTCAACATCGCCAGGAACGTGGGGCGGAGACGCAACGAAGCCGCCGGTTGCCCGACGGCCTCGATCATGGTGTGCTTCGCTCAGGGAGACCGGCCATCATCGCCGGCTCGGCAGGATCAGTGCGCGCAACCCTTGGGTGCACCGGCATCGTCCGCGGTCCGGAAGCTCGAGCCGCAGCCACAGGCGGCGACCGCATTCGGGTTGTTCACCGTGAAGCCAGCGCCCATCAGGGTGTCGACGTAGTCGATCTGCGCGCCCTTCAGCAGGTCCACGCTCTGCCCATCGACATAGACCCTGATCCCGCTCGCGTCCAGGACCCGGTCCTCGGGGGTCGGCGCGTCTTCGAGCATCATCCCGTAGCGGAACCCTGAGCAACCGCCGGAGTAGACGTAGACGCGCAGCCCGATCTGGGGATTCGTCTCCTCTTTCGTCAGCTCCTGGAGCTTGACGACCGCGGCGTCGGTGAGGGAGACGACCGTCGGCTGCTGGTCGATCATCGTGCTGGGACCTCCGGGTCGGTGTGCGTGTCAGTCGTGGCCGGGGCGCCGGACGCGACCATCGTACGCAACGCAACAGGTTTCGACAAGCACCTGTGCCGAAACTCGGCGGCGTTGACGGTGATCACGATCCGGTCGTCAGGAACAGTTCCACGACTGGCACGGCAACGTCCGGACGTTGAACGGGCAACTTGAGCGTCAGCGTGCCCTCTGGCTGTCCACCCGGGTGGATCGTGCCGGCACCCGTGCCCGGCGGCAAGGAGATGAGGCCGATCTCCGATGCGTCGTTGAGCAGCTGGGCGTAGTCGACCTTACCGGCGAGGCCCGGCAGGTGGACATGCTGGAACGGCCAGGCGAACAAGTGGAGGTAGAGACGGTCGCCGCGCTGCGTGTAGCGCGCGTCCGCCGGGGGCGTGAACGCGGACGGACAAGCGCCATAGATCGACCGACCGTGCAATCGCGTCCACTCGCCCAGGCCCCGGAGGGAGGCGATCGCCCGCGGATCGAAGTCGCCGCGTGCGGTCGGACCGACATTGAGCAGCATGTTGCCGTCCTTGGAGACCCCGTCGACGAGCATCCGGACCAGCAGGTCGACCGGCTTGTAGTCCAGGTTGTCCCGGTCGTAGCCCCAGCTGCCGTTGAGAGTCTGGCACGCCTCCCAGATGATCGGTTGGCTACCTTCCGACATGGGACCGGATGGCTGGTACTGCTCAGGTGTGATGAAGTCGCCCTGGATACCGAGCCGATCATTCACAACGATGCCCGGCTGAAGATCCCGGACCAAGGCGAGGAGCTCGACCGACCCCCAAAAGGCCGGACCTTTTCCCGGCAGGACAGACGACTCAGGGATTGTTCCGTCTTCGTAGGAGAAGTCGAAGAAGAGGTAATCGATCGTCCCGTATCCGGTGAGTAGCTCGCGCACCTGTCCGTGGAGGTACTCGCGATACCGGGTCCCGTCCCTTCCCGCGTTCAGCGCAACCACGTCGCGGTGATCTCGGAGCGGGTGGAAGTCGTCGATTGCGAAGTCGGGATGGTGCCAATCGAGGAGCGAGTGGTAGAAGCCGACTTTCAGTCCTGCCGCTCGCACCGCTTCGACGAACGGCCCGATAAGGTCCCTGCCATATGGCGTGGCCATCACCGAGTAGTCGGTTAACGCCGAATCCCAGAGGCAGAAGCCGTCGTGATGTTTCGTAGTCAGCACGACGTAGCGCATCCCAGCGTCTGCTGCTGCGCTCGCCCATTCGCGGGGATCGTAGAGGTCGGGGTCGAAATACCGGAGGTATCGCTCGTAGGCCTCGGGTTCCGTCTTCTCCCGGCTCATCACCCACTCATGGCGCGCCGGCAATGCGTACAGCCCGAAGTGAATGAACATGCCGAACCGCGATTCGAGAAACCAGCCCATGTCCCCGCCGCTTGCTCCGCGCATCATCGATGTCCTTTGCAATTCGTCTTCAGGGGTGAGTTGGGCACCGTCGTCAGCGCCCGCCAAAGCCGGTGGTGAGGAGCCCGCGTACGAGATTTTTCTGGAGCAGCACGACCAGGAGCACCGAGGGCACCATGGCCAGGACGGCCGCGGCCATCATCAGGTGCCACTGGGTGCCCTGCTGGGACATGAACGAGGTCAGCCCGAGCGGCACGGTGCCTTTCACGCTGATGTTGTCGATGACGATCAGCGGCCAGAGGAAGCTGCCCCAGTAAGCAATGAAGGTGAACATCGCCAGCACCGCGAGCGCGGGCCGCGACAGCGGCAGCAAGATGCGGAAGAAGATGTTGAAGGGCCCGGCGCCGTCGACACGCGCCGAATCCACCAATTCGGCCGGCACCGTCAGGAAGAACTGGCGGAGCAGGAATGTCCCGAACGCGGTAAATGCAAACGGGAGGATCAACGCCTGGTAGCTGTCCACCCAGCCCAGGACCTGCATGAGCCAGTACATCGGTACGATCAGAACCTCCTGCGGCACCATCAGCGTGCCGAGGAAGAGCACGAACAGTAGCTCGCTCCCAGGGAACCGCAGCCGTGCGAATGCAAAGGCCGACAGGCTGGAAACGGCTATTACCACCGCAGTACCGGTGATCGCGACCAGGAAACTATTGAAGAAGTAGCGGCCGAACGGCGCGAATTGGAACGCCTCGATGTAGTTCTCAAATCGCAACTCGGAGCCAATGAGCGTCGGGGGGCGCGTGAACACTTCGTCCACCGGCTTGAGCGAGGTCCCAAGTGCGTAGAGGAGCGGGGCGGTGAACATCAGCGCGACCGCGACAAGCAGCAGGTGGGAAACAATGCTGCGGAGCTCGGCCCTTCGGCGTCGCCCGGCCGCGGGTCGGCGAGCCAGGATCACCGCTTCAGTCATAGTGCACCCATCGCTTCTGACCCCGGAACTGGATTGCGGTGATCGCCATGATGATCACGAACAAGACCCACCCGGCTGCCGCGGCGAGTCCCATGTGCAGGAACCGCCAGCCCTCGTTGTAGACGAACAACACCAGCGTTGCGGTGGCATTTCCCGGGCCCCCTTTGGTGAGCAGGAATGGCTGCGCGAACACCTGGAAGGACGTGATGAGCGTCAACGTGGTCGCAAAAAAGATCGACGGCGTGATCATCGGCAGGGTCACGTGCCGGAACCGCTCCAGCCCGCTGGCGCCGTCAATGGCAGCGGCTTCCAACTGTTCCTGCGGCACCTGGTCGATGGCGGTCGAAAAGACCAGGAAGTTGTAGCCGAACCCCTGCCAGACTGACATGGCCACGATCGCCAGCATCGCCGTGGCAGAGGACGCCAAGAAACTCGGCGCGGGCGAGCCGAGCACGCTCTGCGACAAGGAGTCCAGCAGTCCACCGGGCTGGTAAATGAACCGCCACACCACGGCATTGGCCACGATCGGCGCCATGACCGGGATGAAGAAAAGGATCCGGAAGGCCGACCTGCCCTTGATCTTTGGCGACACCCACGCCGCCAGGCCCAACGACACGATCAGGTTGAGCGGCACATAGAGCACGACGAACAGGCACGTGTTGAGCACTACCTGGCGGAAGACCGGGCTCCCCAGAAGGCGAGCGTAATTGTCGAGCCCGATGAACGTGCGGTTCCCGAAAACCGGCCAGTCAAACAGGCTCATCACCAGGGCCATAACGGTCGGGAACAGAGTGAACACCGCGAGGCCGATCAGGCTCGGCCCGAGGAATATCAGGGCGTGACGGCGATCATCCCGCAGCCGCTTGCTGACGCGCGGTGCCGGCGAGAGCTTGGGCGGCGGGGCAGTGGTATCGATGGCCATTGACGCGCCTCTGCTGAGAACTGGCGGCGGCGCCTCGAGGCCCCGCCGCCAGTTCCTTGCGAGCGTTCTAGAGCCCGCCCTGGTCCTGGACGGTCTGCAGGACCTCCTCAGGTTTGAGCTCGCCGGTCAACGCCTGCAACCCGGTCCGGTCGAACAGGTCAGCCATCTGAACCCAGTTCGGCGGGGTGAGCCATGGCACCGAATGCGAGGTGGCGTAATCGAGCGTTTCGCGGGCGCCCTCGATCTTGGCGGCGCCGTACCATGCTTCCGCATCTGCTGGTCGTGCCGGGTATGCCCGGCCGACGGAGGCGAGACCGGTCAGCGCCTTGTCGCCGGTCATTGAGACGATGGCCTGGAAGGCCGCGTCCGGAGTCGGGCACTGCTTGGAGATCCCGAAACCCGAACCCGCGGTGTAGTGCTTCGAGCCGCCTGCCCCGGCCGGCATCGGCGCCATGCCCATGTCGAACTTGACTGCGTCCCGGTTACTGATAACCATCCACGGGCCATCCACATACATCGCTGCTGTGCCAGATTGCCATTCGCCCAGCATGTTCACATAGCCGTCGTAGCCTGCCACCGTGACAGGCGATGCGATGCCGCTGCGCATCAGGTCGACGTACTTCTTGTAGCCGTCCACGAACGCGGGCGAACTTACCGCGAGCTTGCCAGCCGCATCGAGCACCTCGGCACCCGAGAGATCCAGCACCCACGACAGGTATTCCTGGTCAATGGAGGCCGTGGTAAATCCGAACTTGCCACCAGAGGTCAGCTTGGTCGCGGCCTTCGTGAAGTCATCGAGCGTCCAACCCGGCTTCGGCTCCGCAATGCTGGCCTTCTTGAATGCGTCTCGGTTGTAGTAGACGATCAGGGGGCCGAAGTCATACGGCAGCGCGACCAGCTTGCCGTCGTGCTTCATGCTGTCGAAGATCGACTTGTCGAAGTCCGCGGCGTTCACGCCGTACTTCGTCATCAGCTCGTCCATCGGCACCAACTGGTCGGCATACGCGGCCAGGCGCAGGCTCTGCATGCCGACGATGCACGGCGCCCCGGCATTGCTTAGTTGATTGCCGATCTTTGACCAGTAGTCGGGCCACGGGGTGCCCTGGACCGTGATCTTGAGGCCCGGGTGGTCGGCCATTGCCACGGCGGTCACCGTCTCCCAGGCCGCCTTGTCCGCGTCGCCACCGATCCAGAACTGGAACGTCAGATCCGCGCTCACCGCTTCGGGGGCTGACGCCTCCGGGGTCGCCGCTGTCGGCGCTGACGCTGGCGGAACCGATGCTTCGGCCGGTGACGCCGCGGAGGTGCCGCCGGAGGCGCCGCATCCGGAGACAAGCAGGCCCGCGGCAATGATGGCCACGACGCCGTTCCGTAAGTCGAGAAGACGCATTGGAACTACTCCTTTCGCGCAGGCATGTTCGGAAACGCGTTCAAGCCCGTCGGCGGTGTTGGGGTCTTCAGGGCGGCCGCATCGGCAAGCTCCCTTCGGCAAGCCAGACGGCTCGCGTCGCGAACGCTTCATCCATCCCGACCTCCTCGCCCCGCCAGCGCGTTTCTATCGTCGACGACTACGGTGGGCGCCGGAACCAAGTCGCTCGGCGGCTACCGTCGATCGCCGCGGTTCTGGTATTTCCGCTTCGCTGCCCGCGTATTTCCGCTTCGCTGCCCGTGGCCCATCGTTCAGTGGGCTGAACGGACTCCCTTCGCGCTCAACGCTGGGGCCTTGCTCGAAGCGTGGGATCCATCCTCTTGACTCGATGCCAATCGTCCAGCATACTGAACGTATGACGATAGGCTGGACAGTAGCGGTTCGCGTGTCGCGAGTCAATATGCGGGACACCGCCCAGCATGCTGGCCGGCGTCATCGGAGGGGCCCGTGACCGGGACGGATCAGCTGCAGGTTGTAGAAGCGGGCAAGGGCGGTTACCGAGTGCTGGAACCCGCGCTCGATGCCGAGTCGCTGGCTCCGGCGGTCACGCGGGCTGCCGCGATCCTGGATGTGCTTGGCGCCGATGGCGCAGCGGCGTACGGTCCAAGCGAGCTGGCCCGGCGTCTCGGGCTCCCAAAGTCGTCGATCGCCAACATCTGCGCGACACTTGCCGATGTCGGCCTGCTCCGCCGCAGAGGAACTGGGTTCGCCCTAGGCCGGAAGCTGGCCGACCTTGGCGGCGCATATCTGGCGGCGATGGACCTCGTGCAGGAGTTCTACGAGGCGTGCCGGGAGCTCCCCACCGGGTCCGATGAAACTGTCCAGCTCGCCGTCCTCGACGGGCTCGAGATGACGTACCTCGCCCGGCACGACGGCCGGCAGCCGGTCCGCTTGACTTCGCAGATCGGAGGACGCCTGCCGGCGACCTCGACGGCGACCGGCAAGGCGGCTCTTGCCGCGCTAAGCGACCCAGAGCTGGAGCGACGTATGGCAGGGCTGACGATGCTGCCCGCGTACACGCCCAAGTCGCATCGGACCGTGCGCGAATTGATGGGCGACCTGCCGGCTGTCAGGAGCCGCGGCTATGCCATAGACGATGAGGAGACGATCGAAGGCGTCGTATGCTACGGGATCGCCATCCCGGGTAGCCATCCCGGGGAGGGGCCGCATGCGGCGAGCATCACTCTGCTCAAGGCGCGGGCCACCGCAGAGCGCGTCCCGGCCTTGGTCGCCGACCTGCGGCAACTCGCCGAGTTGCTGTCGGATCCGCTGCGCAAGCTGGATCAGGTCTCCAGCACATGACGACCTGCCGGGTGTGCGTCCGGGCAAGGCTTTTCAATGCGGGACTTCAAGGTCTTCGCGGCCGCCCGAAATCAGATTCACCGCGTGGCCGCTCCGATCCGACCTCCTCCGGATCGGGGCGCCCACGACTCGCGGACTAGGTCGGCTCTTTGGGCCCACGGCTCCTGTTTCGACGCCTCCCCAGAATCG
>JAXDKX010000215.1:0-7617 GCA_034666905.1 Chloroflexota bacterium
GTTCGGATCGAGCACGCGCGAGGTCGAGGTCAAGGGATCCACGGCCGGATAGATCCCGAGCTCGGCGTCCTGCCGCACCACACCCCGCTGGTGTCGATGCTCGGGGTTGGCGAGCTGCGCATCCGCAAGGCCGGCGCGGAGGAATCGTTCGCCATCGTCGGCGGTTTCCTCCAGGTTCGCCCGGACAAGGTGATCGTGATGGCCGAGACCGCCGACATGGCCAGCGAGATCGACCTCGAGAAGGCCCAGCAGGCGAAGCGCGAGGCCGAGAAGGCGATCGAGGGAGCCGCCCGGACCGACACCGTCGACCTCGCTGCCGCTCGTGCGTCGCTGCAGCAGGCACTCCTGCGCATTCGCGTCGCCGAGCGACGACACCGCGAAGGCCCTCGTCATCGCACCTAGCCCGCGATCGAGGCGGTTCTGTGGCTGACGCTCGACCGTTCCACTGGGAATTCCGTCCGGAGCCGGTCGCCCGGGAGATCTTCCGGATCGACGGCGGCAAGCCCCTGTCCGGGACGGTCCGGATCAGCGGCGCCAAGAACGCTGCGCTCAAGCTGTTCGCCGCTGCGACGCTGACCGGCGAGCGCTGCCGGCTGACCAACGTGCCCGAGATCGAGGACGTCCGCGTGATGGCCGAGACCCTGCGTGACCTTGGGGTCGTCGTGGATCACCCGGCCGACAACGTGTACGAGATCGCGTCCGGCGATGTCGAGTGGCTCTTCGTGCCCCTCGAGGCCGCGGCCAAGATGCGCGCCAGCTTCATCCTGCTCGGCCCGCTGCTCGCCCGCTTCGGCCGGGTCATCATCAGCAACCCCGGCGGCGACCGGATCGGACGACGTCCGGTCGATCTCCACGTCGACGCCATGCGCGCGCTTGGCGCCTCGATCGATTACCGCAACGGCTACTACTTCGCCACGGCGCCGGGACGGCTGCGCGGCGGGGAGATCCGCTTCCCGTTCGTGTCGGTGATGGGCACGGAGAACGCCATGCTCGCGGCGACTCTGGCCGAAGGCCACACCGTCATCCGCCCGGCGGCCCAGGAGCCGGAGATCGACGATCTCATCGAGTTCCTGAAGGAGATGGGCGCCGCCGTCGAGCGGACCTACCCGGACACGATCGAGATCGAGGGTCGAAAGCGGCTGCGTGGGGCCGAGCACAAGGTGATCCCCGACCGGATCGAGGCCGGCACCTTCATCATCGCGGCGGCCGTGACCGGCGGCCAGGTCAGGCTCGAGAGCGCCCCGTGCGAGCACCTCGGCGCGTTCCTCGAGACGATGGCCAGGATCGGCGTCGAGGTGGCGTGCGGAACGGACACGATCGACGTCGACGGGTCGGCCCTGCACGCGGCCGGCTACCGGGCGTGCGACGTCGAGACCGGGACGTATCCGGGGCTCGCCACGGATCTGCAGCCACCAACCTCGGTCCTGCTGACCCAGGCGCGCGGCATGTCCCGGGTTCACGAGACGATCTTCGAGGATCGCCTGGAGTGGCTCACGGAAGTCCGCCGGATGGGTGCCGAGGTGGAGGTCCTGGACCCCCATCACGCGACCATCAACGGACCGTCCAGCCTGGTCGGGACGAAGGTCGAGATCGGCGACCTGCGGGCCGGCGCATCGTTGATCCTCGCCGCCCTGGCGGCCCAGGGCACGACCACGATCCAGGGTGCGCACCACGTTCACCGGGGCTATGAGAACATCGAGCGCAAGTTCCTGGATCTCGGGGCCAGCATCTCGAGCACGGCAGAAGGGGCGGCAGTCACCAGCTCATGAAGATCGGCATCGACCTCGGTACCGCCAACGTCCTCGTCTACGTCAAGGGCAAGGGCATCGTCATCACCGAGCCCAGCGTGGTGGCCGTCTCCGACGACAACCGGATCGTCGCCGTCGGCGAGGAAGCGCGCGAGATGATCGGGCGGACCCCCGGCAACATCCACGCCATCCGGCCGATGAAGGACGGGGTGATCGCGGACTACGTCATCACCGAGGCCATGCTCAGCCACTTCATCGGCAAGGTCCGCAAGGGACGCATCGGCTTCACCAAGCCGGACGTGATGATCTCCGTGCCGGCCGGCGTGACGAGCGTCGAGAAGCGGGCCGTCCGCGACGCCGCGCTCAAGGCGGGCGCGAAGGACGCCTACCTGATCGAGGAACCCCTGGCGGCGGCGATCGGGGCCAATGTCCCGATCAGCGGCCCGTCCGGCAACATGATCATCGACATCGGCGGTGGGACCAGCGAGATCGCTGTCATCGCCCTTGGCGGCATCGTCGTCTCGCGGAGCCTGCGCGTGGGCGGCAATCGGTTCGATGACGCGATCGCGACCTACATCCGCAAGAAGTACAACCTCATGGTCGGTGAACGAACCGCGGAAGAGGTCAAGATCCAGATCGGGACCGCGCTCCCGCTCGAGCGCGAGCTGACCATGGAGGTCCGCGGTCGCGACCTGATCGCCGGCCTGCCGCGAACGATCCCGATCACCAGCAGCGAGGTGATGGAGGCGATCGAGGCACCGCTCCAGCAGCTGGTCGCAGCGGTTCGATCCGTCCTCGAGCAGACGCCGCCGGAGCTGTCGTCGGACATCATCGACAAGGGGATGGTCATGTCGGGAGGCGGTGCGCTCCTGCGCAACATCGACAAGCTCCTGACCCAGGTAACCGGCGTGCCCTGCCATGTCGCCGAGAACCCGCTGAACTGCGTCGCGCTCGGCACGGGCCTCGCCCTCGAGCACTTCGACTTCTTCAAGAAGTCCCTGGTCCAACAGATCTGATCCGAGCCGGCCAATGGACACGCGGGCGTTCATCGATCTGCACTGTCATACGCGGGCCAGCTTCGATTGCCTGTCGGCTCCCCGGACCGTGGTGCGGGTGGCGGCCGAGCGGGGGTTGACGCACCTGGCGATCACGGATCATGACCGGATCGATGGGGCGCTCGAGGCTCGGGCGCTTGCGCCAGAGGGCCTGACCGTGATCGTCGGCGAGGAGGTCAAGACGCGCGACGGGGACCTCATCTGCGTCTTCCTCGACCAGGCGATCCCACCGGGCCTGTCGGCGGTCGAAACGATCGCGGCGGCACGCGCGCAGGGCGGACTGGTCGGCATTCCGCATCCGTTCGATCGACTCCGTGGCTCATTGATGCTCGAGCCGGCGATGGCGGCTCTCGGTTCGCTCGTGGATTGGGTGGAAACGCACAACGCGCGCCTGATCGGTCGTGGCAACGAGCGCGCCGCCGAGTTCGCGGGCGAGCACGGCCTTCCAGGCGTGGCGGTCTCGGATGCCCATTCGATCCTGGAAGTCGGCGTGGCGTACACCGGCCTGGACGGCGATCCCTCGACGCCGCCTGGCTTGCTGGCCGCCCTCGGAAGCGCCGCGCTGGTCCCGGGACGGGCCAGCTTCGTCATCAGGACGTGGACGCCGGTTGCCCGGCTCATCCAGCGGACGCGCGGGAATGGCCGGATCCGACCGACCGTGGGTCGAGCGGCGACGGGCGCCGGCGAGCTCCCGTGAGCGTCGACGGCAAAGGACCGGACCATCGGGCGATTGCCGATCCGCCCGAGCCGCGGATAGCGTCAGATCCCATGGAAGCAACCGCAGAACTCGATCGTGGAGCGGCCGGCCAGCTGTCGCTGAGCGGCCGTCTGCGACAGCCCCGCACGATCATCTCGATCCTGATCCCGCTGGTCATCATTGCGATCTTTGCGGCGATCAACGGGTCGCAGCTGACGCGGGTCCCGGGCCTCATCGCCGGGGCGGACCTGCGCCTCGTGGCCGTCGCCTTCGTGATCTTCTACTCCGGCTTCCCGTTGCGCGGGCTCCGCTGGGCAATGCTCCTGCGCGGGACCGGGATCAAGGTCAGCACCCGGGACTCGACCGAGATCATCTTCCTGTCCTGGCTGGTCAACTGCGTCGTGCCCGCCAAATTGGGCGACGTGTATCGGGCCTACCTGCTCAAGATCAACAGCAGCGCCTCGCTCAGCCGGACCTTCGGGACGGTCTTCATCGAGCGCGTCCTCGACCTCATCGCGATCGCCCTGCTCGGGATCGCGGCGGGCTTCTGGAGCTTCCGCGACGGCCTGCCGCAACCGATCCAGGTGGTCTTCGCGATCGGTCTCGTGGTCGTCGCCGTCCTCTCGGTCGGGCTCTTCACGATGCGCAACTTCGGGCGCCGCATCCTCATGGCCTTGCCATTCCCGCCGCGCCTGCTCGAGCTGTACGACCGATTCGAGGAAGGCGTCTTCGGCGCGATCGCCCTGCGCCAGCTGCCGTTCCTCGGTGGACTGACCGTCTCGATCTGGATGACGGAGGCGCTCCGCCTTTTCTTCGTCGTGCAGGCGCTCGGATTCGCCGACGTCGAGCTCGGGCTGTCGGGCGCGGTATTCGTGGCCCTGATCGGTTCACTCCTGACGGCCGTGCCGCTCAGTCCGGCCGGCCTGGGCATCGTCGAGGCCGGAGTCGTGGGGGTGCTGACAGTCGCCTATGGCGTGCCGCTCGCGGAGGCCACGGCCATCGCGCTGCTGGACCGCGTGATCAGCGTCTTCTCGATCATCGTGCTCGGTAGCGTCGGCTACCTCGTCTCCTCCAAGCCGCGGGGGCTTGATGCGATCGCGCGCACGACGGAGTCCACCCCGGCCTGACGGATTCGGGCACTTCGGCGGCCGGTACCTTCGTCAGGGGTGCCGGATCCGCGGGTCCTGACCCAACCGGGCACGACTCCACCAGACCTCCCATCCGAACGGATGGTCGAGTCTTCGGGCACCCGGTACCAACGGGTGATACAGGTGCCGGAGCGGCCCATGGATAGTGGCAGACATGACCACACAGAACGGCCGGGCCTTCAACGAATGGCTCAGGACGCAGCTGAAAGCCAAGAAGATGTCGCAGCGACAGCTCGCCCAGCAGTCGGGCGTCGACCACTCGACGATCTCACGGCTGATCCGCGGCGACCGCATGCCGTCACTCGGGACCGCGACCAAGCTCGCTCGCGGGCTTCGGGAACTTCGCGAGGATGCCGACACCACCCAGTACCTCGGCGTGGTGGGCTCGGGCAACATGAACCCAACGGCCCGGGTCGAGTACTCGCTCCGCGCGGATGAGCTGCTCAGCGAAGCGCAGGTCCGCCAGATCATGGAGTACTACCTCGCGGTTCGGATGCGCCGCTACGGACGCGCCCTGCAGCCAGCCGAGACCACCAATGGAAACGACCGACCAACCGATCCCACGCCACGACGGCCGCTCGCCTCGAACGGGCACGCCGTCTCGGTCGGCCGGGTCAGCAGCGCAACACTGAACGGCCTTCGGCCGGTATCACGAACCGCGACCCCCGAGCGGGGCCGCTACTAGGCTCACACCGCGATCCGGGTCCGTCCTCCCGGCCCGGGTCTTTGGGGCATTGCGAACGCCGGCGTCAACGACGCCGGCGTTCGCGTTTCTGTCGTGTTCGGCAAGCACCGTCGCCCGGTAGACCGAGATCGTCCGGCCGGGCGCAGCCTCGAACCGATCGACGGGCGGGCCGTAGTCCTCGAAGGGTGCCAAGAGCATCTCGGCCGGCCCGCCGCACGGCAGCCCGATGGCCGTCTCGAAGAGTGAGTCGCAGATCACCACGAGCGTCTGTGCCGGGGCGTCGTTGCTGGGGGTCGCGAGGTCCACGGTGCTCCCGGCCCGGATGAGCGGATACGCGTAGGCTTCGGCCGACTTGAAGACCGGGAGCGAACGGATCCGGATGGGTCCCGGGCCTGCGGCCGCCTGGATCCTGGCCGCCGCCGCATCGGCAACCGGAAAGCCCCCATCCGCGGCAACCGCGGGCGCTTGATGCACCGCCGCCCAGCCAACCAGGGCGATGACTCCGACGATCGTCACCAGCCGCCCGGGCGCCAGGGGACCGGTCACGGCCGGTCCGGCGCCTCTTGCCCAGCCGAGGCGCCACAGCGCGGCCCCACCGACTCCGGTGAGCACGAAGACCATCGGGTCCGCAAACGCGTGGTAGTGGTCGTTGGGAAGCCCCTGGACGACGGTTGCCAGGCTCGGCGAGATGAAGGTCAGGGCAACGGCCGTCCAGCCGAGGCCGAGCGCCAGCCAGCGCACGGTAGTCCGCTCGTCGCCCCGGGCCGCAGCGAGTCGCCACGTTGTCAGGGCGAAGAGCGCCACGATCGCGACAATCGCGGCCGCGGGTCCGGCCGTGACGAGTCCGATCAGCGGCCAGGACAGGACCCGGATCGCGATCACCAGGAACCGAACGGGCGCAGCGAAGCTGGCCTGATCCCCACCGGCGCGCAGCCAGGCCAGGGCGGCCTGGACTTCGGAGAAGTTGGTCGTCAGCTCGTGGATGACCAGCGGCAGGAAGCTCAGCGCGACGATCGCCACGCTGGCCAGGCCGGCTCGCGTCACGGCTCGTCGCTCGGAAAGGGCCTCGCGTCTTCGGACATCCGCGATGAGCAGCGACCCGACGATCGGCAGGAGCGTGACACCCAGGACGTGGCACTGCATCGTCACCGCCGTTCCGACCGCGGCGACGAGCCACCACGCCGGCCTGCGCGTCGTCCATGCCCGCCAGGCCCCGGCGAGGGCGATCGCGCTGGACAGGGCGATGAGGTTCGGGTTCCAGATGAAGGTGGATTCGTCGACGGCCGCTGGCGAAATCGCCATCGCGAGTCCTGCCACCAGGCCCGCAACCGGCCCCGCGATCGAACCCGCCAGCCACCAGGTCACGCCCACCGCGGCGATGCCAGCCAGCGCGATAAGCGCCACAACGGCAAGCGGCGAATCGCCCCCTGTCAGCGCGGCAGCCGGAGCCAGGAGGAAGTAGTAGAGGGCGCCATGGTGGACGTCACCGATCGAGGTCGGCGGACCGAGCAGCGGGATGACGCCGTCCCGGACCAGGCTGCGCAGCACCAGCATGTCGTGGCCCTGGTCGGCGTCCCAGGTGCCACGGGTGGCAAGGTCAGGAAGCCGGAGCAGGGCCGCCAGCACCAGGAGCCCCAGCAGGACCACCAGATCAGAACGCGCCAGGGCCTCGAATCGCGCGAGGCCGACCCGCCGCGGCGATCCGATCGTCATCCCTCCGGGCTCTGCGGATCCACAGGTTCCTTGGGGTCCACGGGTTCCTCGGCCGGTCCGGTTCGCGCCCGGCTGCCGCGCAGCTCCATCGCCTCGGGTGGCAACGTCGCCAGCGGCCGGCCCGCCATCAGGTCACGCACCCGGGCCACATTGATGGCGTCATAGCCCTGGTCCATGCCTGGCGTCTCGAGGTAGTAGGCGACGTGGGCGAGCGCCGGGTGGCGCAACAGGTGGCCGAGCCCTACGGCGCCGATCATCCCGGCTCCCACGTGCTCGTGCCGATCGAGGCGGGATCCCCGCTCGGACTTGGAGTCGTTGAGATGGATCATGACCAGCCGTCGCAGGCCGATTCGCGACTCGAACTCCTGGATGAACGCATCCGTCGCTGCCGGGTCCGAGAGGTCCACGCCGGCACCCCAGGCGTGAGCCGTGTCGATGCAGAATGCTAGACGGTCCTCCGCGATGCCCTTCGCGGCGGCCGCCTCGGCGATCCGGGCAAGCTCGGTCAGGTCCATGCCGAGCCCGTCACCACTGCCGGCCGAATTCTCGAGCACGATCATCGTCGGATCCG